>DATJBR010000211.1:0-1809 GCA_035515255.1 Lysobacter sp.
GTTCTGCAAGCCGGCCGACGCGCTCGTGCTCGACGGCGCGGTGCCCTATCCGCGCGGCAGCCGCGAGCTGCACCACGAGGTCGAGCTGGTGGTCGCGCTGGGGTCCGATGCACCCGCCGGCATCCTCGATCCCGCCGATGCGGCCGCGCTGGTATTCGGCTATGGCATCGGCCTCGACCTGACCCGCCGCGACCTGCAGGCCGCCGCCAAGGCCAAGGGCCTGCCGTGGGATACCGGCAAGGCGTTCGACCACTCCGCACCGGTCAGCCATCTGGTTCCCGCCGCCGAAGTCGGCGACCTTGCGCAACGCAGCCTGACGCTTGTCGTCAATGGAGAGAAGCGCCAGCACGCATCGCTCACCGACCTGATCTGGACCGTGCCGGACATCCTGCACGAGCTGTCCACGCTGTTCGCGTTGCGCGCCGGCGACCTGGTGTTCATGGGTACGCCGGCCGGCGTCGGTCCGCTGCACCCGGGCGATGCATTCACCGCGAGCCTTGATGGCGTGATCGACCTGCAGGGACACGTGACAACCGGCGACGCCGGACTATAGTCGGCGCACGCAACCCCATTCCACGGAGAGCACGACATGAGCATGGTCAGCGAGTTCAAGCAATTCATTGCGCGCGGCAACGTACTCGACCTCGCGGTCGCGGTGGTCATCGGTGCGGCATTCGGCAAGATCGTCACCGCGCTGGTGGACGGCATCATCATGCCGGTGGTCGGCATGGCGATGGGCGGCGTGGATTTCTCGCAGTTGTTCGTCTCGCTGGACGGCAAGGACTACGCCAACCTGGCCATCGCCCAGGAAGCGGCGGCACCGGTCATCACCTACGGCGCGTTCATCCAGACGATCATCGACTTCCTGCTGATTGCATTCGTGATCTTCATGATGCTCAAGGCCTACAACAACCTGCGCAAGGCCGAGGCCCCCGCGGAGACGCCGGCGGAGCCGACCGAGGACATCGTCCTGCTGCGCGAGATCCGCGATTCGCTCAAACGCTGATCCTGTCCGCGCCGGCTGCCGCTGGCGCGTGACTTGAGGCACAAAGCCACGAAGCCACGCGCTGTTAAGCTCGTGGCTTCGTCGTTTTTTCTCCGGGAATCCCGCATGCGCCTGATGCCGTTGCTGCTCACCCTCGCCCTCGGTTCGATCTGCGGCGTCACCCACGCCCAGGACGCCCGGCCCGAGACCGTCATTCCGGCGGCCGCACTCGACACGGCCACGCAGCTGCGGCAGACGGCGTTGGCCAGCGACCTGGGCTACCGGATCACCGAGTCGCTGACCACCGAAATCGGCCCGCGGCTGGCCGGCAGCGAGGCCGATGCACGTGCGGTGGCCTGGGCCAAGGCCAAGTTCGAGCAACTGGGTTACGACAAGGTGTGGGCCGAGCCGGTGACGTTCCCGAAATGGGAGCGCCACAGCGAAAGCGCCCAGGTGCTGGGGGCCAACGCACAGCCATTGGTACTGACGGCCCTGGGCGGCAGCCCGGGCGGCACGGTGGAGGCCGAGGTCGTGCGCTTCGCCGATCTGGCGGCACTGGAAGCGGTCGCGGCCGGTTCGCTGGCTGGCAAGATCGCCTTCATCGACTACAAGATGGAACGCGCCCGCGACGGCAGCGGCTACGGCCCGGGCTCGCGCGTGCGCAGTCGCGGCCCGTCGGCGGCGATCCGCGCCGGCGCGGCCGGCTACCTGATGCGTTCGGCCGGCACCGACTCCCATCGCAATCCGCATACCGGCATCACCCGCTTCGACGACGGCCTGACCCCGGTGCCGTCGGCGGCGCTGTCCGTCCCCGACGCCGACCA
>DATJBR010000212.1:0-2066 GCA_035515255.1 Lysobacter sp.
ACCAGGCGTTGTCATCCGGCGGTCATCGCTCCAAAGGAAGATCGAAGGCCATAGCAGGGACGACCGACGGAGGCGGGATTGCCTCCAATCATTGCCGGAGACCGATGCCTCGTAGCATCGGCCTCCGTTTGCCGCCTCAGCCGCGCACGCCGGCCACCGCGGCCTTCATCCGGCCGATCACCTCGGCGTAGTCGGGCGCGTTGAAGATCGCCGAGCCGGCCACGAAGGTATCGGCACCGGCCGCAGCGATCTCGGCGATGTTGTCGGGCTTGACCCCGCCATCGACCTCCAGCCGGATCGCGCGACCACTGGCATCGATCCGCTCCCGCACCTGACGCAGTTTCTGCAAGGTGGAGGGAATGAACGACTGGCCGCCGAAGCCGGGATTGACCGACATCAACAGCACCATGTCGAGGTCGTCGAGCACCCAGTCCAGCACGTCCAGCGAGGTCGCCGGGTTCAGTACCACGCCAGCCTGGCAGCCGTGCGACTTGATCAGCTGGATCGTGCGGTGGACGTGGCGGCTGGCCTCGGGGTGGAAGCTGATCAGCGTGGCACCGGCGCTGGCGAAATCCGGGATCAGCCGATCGACCGGCTCGACCATCAGGTGGACGTCGATCGGCGCGGTCACGCCGTGCTTGCGCAGCGCCTCGCAGACCATCGGGCCGATCGTCAGGTTGGGCACGTAATGGTTGTCCATCACGTCGAAATGGACCCAGTCGGCACCGGCCTTGAGAACGTTGTCGACTTCCTCGCCCAGTCGGGCGAAGTCGGCGGACAGGATGGACGGCGAGATGACGGTCGGTTGCATGGCGGTCGGTGCCTCGGTGGCGGGTCAGGTGCGTTTGCGCAGGGTCTTGATGCGGTCGTACGCGCCGTTGATCTCGCGCGCCCGGGTCTCGGCCTGGCGGCGCAACTCGGCGGCTGCGCCATCGAGCCGATCCGGGTGGTACTGGGAAATCAGCCGGCGGTAGGCGCGCTCGACATCCGCGTCGCTGGCCTCTGTGGTGACGCCGAGCACGGCGTAGGGATCGTCGCGGCGCAGGCGGAACCAGTCGATGTCGAACGCGTGCCCGATCAGCAGGCCGATCAGTCCGCCCAGCAGGGGATTGAAGCGCATCAGCGCGGCCCCGGCGAACACCCCGAGCAGTTTTCCGTACCAGCGTTTCATCGCGCCCCGGCAGCCATCTGGAATGGGGCGACAGTGTACCTGCACGCAGCCGCAAGCCGGCGTACACTGGTCGGCCCTGTCGCGCCCCGTGCGCGAAGCCAGCGGTGTCCCGCGGCAGGTTCTGCAATGCTGCGTGCACCACCGAGGGGCTCCATTTGTCCACGACACTGCTGCGACGATCGCTTTCCGAATCCGACCTGCCCAGCCTGCCGTTGCGCCATCGCGGCAAGGTCCGCGACGTGTTCGACCTGCCGGCCGAACGCCTGCCTGCCGACACGCCGCCGGGCGATTACCTGCTGATGGTCGCCACCGACCGCCTCAGCGCGTTCGACGTGGTGCTGCCCGACCCGATCCCGGGCAAGGGCGAGATGCTGTGCCAGATCAGCAACTTCTGGTTCGGCAAGACCGAGCACATCGTGCGCAACCACCTGACCGGCATCGATGTGGCATCGGTATTGCCCGACGGTGTCGATGCGTCGCTGTACACGCGCCGTTCGGTGGTCGCCAAACGGCTGAAACCGGTGCCGATCGAGTGCATCGCCCGCGGGTACGTGATCGGCAGCGGTTGGAAGGACTACCAGCGCACCGGCCGCATCAGCGGCATCGAACTGCCGGGCGGACTGCGCCAGGCCGAGAAACTCGCCAAGCCCATCTTCACCCCGTCGACCAAGGCAGCGGTAGGCGCGCACGACGAGAACATCGACTTCGACACTGCGGTCCGTCTGTGCGGTGCCGAACTGGCCGAGGCGGTGCGCGATGCGACGTTGCGGCTGTACGAGTTCGCGGCCGACTATGCGGCCGGACGCGGCATCCTGCTGGCCGATACCAAGTTCGAGTTCGGCACCGACGCCGACGGCCATCTGTACGTGATGGACGAGATGCTGACGCCGGACTC
>DATJBR010000213.1:0-15110 GCA_035515255.1 Lysobacter sp.
CGAGGATGGTCGCGCGCGAGGCGGCCGGCGTCGCATCCCAGGCAGGCTGCGCGGCCACGGCATTGCGCAGCGCCTGTTCGACCACGACGCTGTCGGCGGCCTGCCACTGGCCGACGATGTTGCGACGGTCGGCGGGATTGCTCACGGCAATGCTTGCACCGTTCACGTTGACGCCCGGCACCAGCGGTGCGGCGCGCCAGTCGCCACGCACTGCGGCATTGACCTGTGCGGCGAGCGCGCGCAGCTGGTCGTCGTTGGCGAGATTGATGCCCATGGAGTTGTCTCGTTCAGCATTTGAGTGTGAAGCGGCCTGGCTGCGATACGAGTCGCGCGGCAGCGGAATGCGGGGATGGGGGATCGATGCGAACGCGGCGACGGTCTCGACCGGGTCGCGGATCAGGTCGTCGATGGCGACGGATTCATCGGTGATGCGGTTGACGAAACTGGAATTGGCGCCGTTCTCGAGCAGGCGCCGCACCAGGTACGGCAGCAGGTCCTCGTGCGAACCGACCGGCGCGTACACGCGGCACGGCACGTCCAGGCGATCGGCCGGAATCACTTCCGAATACAGGTCGTCGCCCATGCCGTGCAGTTTCTGGAACTCGTAGTCCCCGGACGCGCCGGCCGACGCGGCCATGCGATGGATCGCGGCGATGGTCTGCGCGTTGTGGGTGGCGAACATCGGGTAGATCGCATCGGCCGCGTCGAGCATCCGGCGCGCGTTGGCGAGGTAGGACACGTCGGTGTTCGGCTTGCGGGTGAACACCGGGTAGCCGGGGTAGCCATCGACCTGCGCGCGCTTGATCTCGCTGTCCCAGTAGGCGCCCTTGACCAGTCGCACCGGAATCCGGCGGCCGGTCTGGCGGGCGAGGTCGGCAATGAACTCGATCGCTTCCGGCGCGCGCTTCTGGTACGCCTGGATCGCCAGGCCGTAGCCGTTCCAGCCCTCCAGCGAGGCGTCGCGACAGGCCGCGGCAAACACGTCCAGCGACAGCTCCAGCCGGTCGGCCTCCTCGGCATCGACGGTGAAGCCGACGCCGTGCTGCCGGGCCAGCCGGGCCAGTTCCAGCACGCGCGGGACGAGTTCGGCCAGTACCCGGGCGCGCTTGGCGTGTTCGTAGCGCGGGTGCAAGGCCGAGAGCTTCACCGAAATACTGGGGGTGGCGAACACATCGGCATGGATGAAGTCACCGCTGCCGCCGATCGCTTGGATCGCCGCCCGATAGGCTTCCTGATACCGCAGCGCATCGGCTTCGGTCAGCGCCGCTTCGCCCAGCATGTCGTAGGAGTAGCGGTAATCGGCATTGTTGCCCTTGCGCGAGCGCGCCAGGGCCTCGTCGATGCTGCGGCCCATCACGAACTGGTGGCCCATGATCCGCATCGCCTGGCGCACGGCCAGGCGGATCACCGGCTCGCCGACGCGTCCGACCAGGCGCTTGAAGGCGTTGTGCACATCGCGCTTGGTGTCGTCCGCAAGATCGACCAGGTGGCCGGTCAGCATCAACCCCCAGGTGGACGCGTTGACCAGCACCGAATCGGACTGGCCCATGTGGCGCTTCCAGTCCGCCTCGCCGAGCTTGTCGCGGATCAGCTTGTCCGCGGTGGCCTGGTCGGGAATGCGCAGCAGCGCTTCGGCCACGCACATCAGCAGCACGCCCTCTTCGCTGCCCAGGTCGTACTGGCGCATGAAGGCCTCGATGGCGCCCTGATCGTGCGCGCGTGCTCGTACGCGCGTGACCAGGTCGGTCGCCACGGCCTGCGCTGCGGCGCGTTCGCTGTCGGGGAGTCGCGCCTGTTCGACCAGTTGCCGTACATGCGCGGTCTCGTCGCGAACCCAGCCGGCGGTGAGCGCGGCGCGCGTACCGGTCGGGGCGACCGGCAGTTCGGGAGTGATCAACACGCGCACTGGCGTCGGGTTGCCGGAAGAAGCTGATTGAGTGGTCATCGAGTCCGCGAATCGGGCGGTGGAGGGATCGGGATAGTCTAGGCACAAAAGGGCGCGGATGCCTTGAAGGCATGGGCGTTTCAGCGACCAGGTCGATGTCTGCCGGCGCCATCGGCCAGAACCCGCATGGCCCGTCGGCCAGAACCTGCAAAGCAGGACGGATTGATCGACGGAGTGATCCAGATCAAAGCGTTTTTCCGGTCATCCGGATAGAGCATTGCTTGCTGCAAATCGTCCCGCCGGATACCCTTTGGCAGCTATCCGTAGCGTCGATACCGGCGTGACGGGCCCCAGCGGGCTCGCCAGCCACCTGTTCGCAACTCGTTCCAGCGCTCCTGCGCAGGGCGCTGGCGGCAGGCAGCTCGCGGAGCGGGAGCACAGCCAACTCTATGATCAACCAGCGGACTTTGGGGCTCGAATTGATGAAAGCCGGTCGTTTCAAGCAATGGACCATGGGGCTTGCCGCCATGGCGACGCCGATGCTGGCCTTCGCGCAAAGCGCGGACCCGCAGCCCTGGCAACTCAACATGGGCCGTGGTGTCACCCACCTGTCCAACAACGCGTATGAAGCGCACATGCTGGCGTTGTGGATCTGCGTCGGCATCGGCGTGGCGGTGTTCATCGCCATGGCGATCGCGATGTTCCGTTTCCGCAAGTCGCGCGGTGCGGTGGCGGACACGACGTTCGTCCACAACACCCGGCTCGAGATCCTGTGGACCGCGATCCCGGCCGTGCTGCTGGTGGCGATGGCGGCGCCTGCGACCACCAAACTGGTGCAGATGTACGACGTCCGCGATTCGGAGATGACGGTCAAGGTGACCGGCTACCAGTGGATGTGGGAATACGAATACCTCGGCGAGAGCGTGAAGTTCACCAGCCGGCTGGACCGCAAGAGCGACCAGATCCGCCAAAGTGGCGTGGTGCCGACCGCGGACGATCACCAGCACTACCTGCTCGATGTCGACAACCCACTGGTACTGCCGGTCGATACCAAGGTCCGTTTCGTGATCACCGCCGATGACGTGATCCACTCCTGGTGGGTGCCGGCGCTGGGCTGGAAGCAGGACGCGGTACCGGGCATCGTCAACGAAGCCTGGGCCGATATCTCCACCCCGGGCCTCTACCGCGGACAGTGCGCCGAGTTGTGCGGCAAGGACCACGGCTTCATGCCGATCGTGGTCAAGGCGCTGCCCAAGGACGAGTTCGCGCAGTGGCTGGCGGCGCAGAAGGGCGCCAGCGCACCGGCTCCGGCTGCCCCGGTCGAAGCAACTCCGGACACTCCTGAAGCAACCCCCGAATCCGACCCCGCGGCCGCTGTTGCGGTCGCCGGCTGACCGGCACGCCGGCTTTTCACCACCCGAATCCAGAGGTTAGGCCATGGCCGCCACGCACCCCGTCACCGAGTCCCACGATGAGCATGCCTACAAGCAGGGCTTCGTCGAGCGTTGGTTGCTTTCGACCAACCACAAGGACATCGGCACTCTGTACCTGCTTTTCAGCTTCACGATGTTCATCATCGGTGGCGCGTTCTCGGTCGTGATCCGCAGCGAGCTGGCCCAGCCGGGCCTGCAGTTCGTCGACCCGCAGTTCTTCAACCAGATGACCTCGATGCACGCGCTGGTGATGATCTTCGGCGGCGTGATGCCGGCGTTCGTCGGGCTTGCCAACTGGATGATCCCGCTGCAGATCGGCGCGCCGGACATGGCGCTGCCGCGCATGAACAACTGGTCGTTCTGGATCCTGCCGTTCGCGTTCGTCATGCTGCTGATGACGCTGTTCCTGCCCGGTGGTGCGATGGGCGGCGGCTGGACGATGTACCCGCCGCTGTCGCTGCAGGGCGGCTCCAACGTGGCCTTCCAGATCTTCGCCATCCACATGATGGGCGTCAGCTCGATCATGGGCGCGATCAACGTCATCGCCACCGTGCTCAACATGCGCGCGCCGGGCATGGACCTGATGAAGATGCCGATCTTCACCTGGACCTGGCTGATCACCGCGTTCCTGCTGATCGCGGTGATGCCGGTGCTGGCCGGCGCGGTCACGATGCTGCTGACCGACAAGTTCTTCGCGACCTCGTTCTTCAACGCTGCCGGCGGCGGCGACCCGGTGATGTACCAGCACATCTTCTGGTTCTTCGGACACCCGGAGGTCTACATCATGATCCTGCCGGCGTTCGGCATCGTCTCGGAGGTCATTCCGACCTACAGCCGCAAGCCGCTGTTCGGTTACCAGGCGATGGTGTACGCGACCACCGCGATCGCGTTCCTGTCGTTCATCGTGTGGGCGCACCACATGTTCACCGCCGGTATGCCGCTGGGCGGCGAGCTGTTCTTCATGTACGCCACGATGCTGATCTCGATCCCGACCGGGGTGAAGATCTTCAACTGGGTCACCACGATGTGGCGCGGTTCGCTCACCTTCGAGACGCCGATGCTGTTCTCGGTCGCGTTCGTGATCCTGTTCACCATCGGCGGGTTCTCCGGCCTGATGCTGGCGATCGTGCCGGCCGATTTCCAGTACCACGACACCTATTTCGTGGTCGCCCACTTCCACTACGTGCTGGTGACCGGTTCGGTGCTGGCGCTGATCTCGGCGGTCTACTACTGGTGGCCGAAGTGGACCGGCCGGATGTACAACGAGGCCTGGGGCAAGTTCCATTTCTGGTGGACGATGGTGTTCGTCAACCTGTTGTTCTTCCCACAGCATTTCCTCGGCCTGGCCGGCATGCCGCGCCGCATCCCGGACTACAACGTGGTGTTCGCGGACTGGAACCTGGTCAGCTCGATCGGCGCGTTCGGCATGTTCCTGACCCCGTTCATGATGATCGTCATCCTCGGCCACTCGAAGAAGTACGGCGCGAAGGCCGAAGCGCGCGCCTGGGAAGGTGCCCGTGGACTGGAGTGGACCGTGCCGAGCCCGGCGCCGCACCACACCTTCACCGTGCCGCCGGTGATCCGCGATGGCGATCTCGCCCATGGCGACGTCAGCCACTGATCGGCGATAGAAGACCATGGCCCCGATCCCTGCATCCCCTGACGAGATCGCCGCGCGCCGCAAGGCCGCGCGGCGGACCGCGCTGTGGATCGCGTTGGTCGCGGCCGCGGTGTATGTGGGTTTCATCCTGACCGGGGTGATCGGGCGATGAGCTCCGGACAGCCACCGGTGAAGGAAGAACGCAAGGCCACGGCCGGCATCGCCAAGATGCTGGTGGCCGCGCTGCTCGCATTCGCTTTCAGCTTCAGCCTGGTGCCGCTGTACCGGATCGCCTGCCAGAAGGTGTTCGGGATCCGGCTGGACAACAGCGCGGTCGAGCACGTTGCCGACGCCAGGCAGGCGGTCGACCGCATGGTCACGGTGCAGTTCGACGGCGGAGTGAACTCCAAGCTGCCTTGGTCGTTCAACCCCAACCAGCTGAGCATGCAGGTGCGTCCGGGCGTGCAGTACGAGACCACCTACTACGCGCACAACAACAGCGACCGGACCATCGTCGGCAGCGCGGTTCCATCGGTGGCCCCGGCACGTGCCTCGGGGTTCTTCAGCAAGACCGAATGCTTCTGCTTCACCGCACAGACCATGGCCGCGGGGGAATCGCGCGACATGCCGGTGCGTTTCATCATCGATCCGAATTTGCCCAAAGACATCAAGACGGTCACCCTGTCGTACACGTTCTTCAAGAATGACGCGCTGACCGCGCAGCAGGCATCAAGCGCCCATCCGGTCGCTGCGACACCTGCATCCGCACCCTGATCGCTTCATCGCATCCAACGCATAACGGAACCGCCGCCATGGCCCAAGCCCACGCCTCGTCGCCAGACGCCAACGTCTATTTTGTCCCGCACCACAGTCGCTGGCCGATCCTGGGGTCGGTCGCGCTGTTCGTGATGATGAGTGGGGCCGGCGGCTGGCTCAACGCCACCAGTTGGGGTCGCTGGACCTTCATCGTCGGCGTCGCGCTGCTGGTGGCGGTGTTTTTCGGCTGGTTCGGCGACGTCATCCGCGAGTCGGTGAGCGGCAAGTACAACCGCCAGGTCGATGTGTCCTTCCGGATGGGGATGATCTGGTTCATCTTCTCGGAAGTGATGTTCTTCGGCGCGTTCTTCGGTGCGTTGTTCTATGCGCGCCAGCTGTCCCTGCACTGGCTGGGTGGCGCCGGCGATGGCGCGATGACCAACGCCCTGTTGTGGGACACCTTCACCACCGCCTGGCCCAGCAACGGCCCCGGCGATGTCGGCGGCGCCTATCAGACCGTTCCCGCCTGGGGCCTGCCACTGGTCAACACACTGATCCTGCTGACCTCCGGCGTGACCATCACCGCCGCGCACCACGCGCTCAAGGCCGGCCGGCGCACGGCGCTGCTGGTCGGGCTCGGCCTGACGGTATTGCTGGGCTGCGCGTTCCTGTTCTTCCAGGCCGAGGAGTACATCCACGCGTATTCCGAGTTGAACCTGACCATGGGCTCGGGCATCTACGGTTCGACGTTCTACATGCTGACCGGCTTCCACGGCGCGCACGTCACCCTGGGCACGATCATGCTGATCGTGATCTGGTTCCGCTGCCTGAAGGGCCATTTCACCAAGGACAACCACTTCGGCTTCGAGGCGGTGGCGTGGTACTGGCACTTCGTCGACGTCGTGTGGCTGATGCTGTTCGTGTTCGTCTACGTGCTGTAAGGACACAAGTCCGAGATGATCCCGGCCCGCGATCCGCGTGATTGCGGACGGAACTGGCACCTCGTCGAATGGTCGTCGAATGGATGTGCTTCTCAGGGCGCCTCCGGCAACGGTCGGCTTTCCCCGATCGAACCGGCCGCCAGGGGCGGACGGGCAGGGGCCCGTCGGCGTCGGTTGGTCGCCCGGTGCTTCTTGTACGCGGGCGGGAACGCTAGCCGTTGATGCCGTGGAACTGGATCCAGCCCATCTTCGCGGCGATCACCACCATCACGATCAGCGCAATGGACAGCGCGACGCGTCGGGTCAGGGCATTGACGGTTCGTTTGCTCTCGCTTTTGTCGACCAGCATGTAATACAGGCCGGCACCAAGGTTCCAGAGAATCAGGATCAGGAAGCCGACGATCAACAGGGTCTTCATCAATTTGCTCCGGCGCCGCTGCGCCCTGCCCGGCGTGGCAGCCGGTGTGGGCGCATTATTGCAGCCTGCTGTGGTGGGTGAGGGATGAGTCGGCATGCGACGTTGTTGACCGGCTGGTTGCTGGCCTTGGCGACCATCACCGTGTTTACCAGCCTCGGTTTCTGGCAGTTGCGTCGCGCGGTCGAGAAGCAGGCGATGCTGGATGCCGCGGCGCAGGTCGTGACGGAGCGCCGGGCGGTGCCGCTTGCCGCCGCCGCCCGGACGGACGGCATCGATCGGTATGACTGGAGTTCGGGTACCGGCGAGTTCGCCGACAGTCCGGCCTTGCTGCTCGACAACCAGCAGCGCGATGGGCGGGTGGGCGTGCGTGCGTACCGGATATTCGCTCCCGACCGGGGGCAGCCGTTGCTGGTCGAGCTGGGCTGGTTGCCGTTGTCGGGTGAGCGGACGATGCCGTCGGTGCCGCGGCCCGGGGGCCGGATCGTGCTGCAGGGGCTGCTGGCACCGCCGCCGTCGAGTGGCATTGCGCTGGGGCCCGGCATGGCGCGCAGTGGCGAGGCCTGGTTGCTGATGCGGGTCGATATCCCGGCGATCCGGACTGAAACCGGCGTGCCGCTGTCGCCGCGCGTGCTGCGGCTGGATCCGGCATCGCCGCTGGGCTACGCGCGCGACCTGGAATTGCTCTCCAACACCCTGCCGCCGGACAAGCATCGCGGCTACGCCCTGCAATGGTTCGGGCTGGCGCTGGCGGTGTTCGTTACGGCACTGATCCTCACTTTCAAGCAACCACGGCGCGCCGCGAAGGCCGCCGCATGACGGGCAATCCATGATGAGCAACGAGCAACCGGCCGCGACACCGCGGATCAACACCAAGACCCGCAATCGCAACCGCGCGATGCTGGTCGCGATCTTCGTGCTGTTTTTCGGCAGCATGCTGGTGGCCGGGCTGCTGCGGTTCTCGGGTTGGCAGCCGGAAGGCCGGAAGAACCACGGCGAACTGCTGCAGCCGCCGACCGACCTGCGCGCCGTCACGCCGGTGCTGATGGACGGCACGCCCTACGCCTGGAACCCGGGCGAGCGGACCTGGCGCATCGTGCTGGCGCCGCCGCCACAATGCGGCGCCGAATGCGCGCGTCTGGGCCATGACCTGGACACCGTCTGGCAGCTGTTCGGCAAGGACGCCGACCGCGTCCATGTGCTGTGGATCTGCGCGGAAGCCAGCTGCATGCCGCCCACCGAGGTCGTGCTGCCGCGCACGTTGCGGCAGATCCGGCCGGACCCCCAATGGCGCGCATCGTTGCCCGGTGTGGACGATCCGGCCGGCGTGCCGGTGTACGTGATCGATCCCAATGGTTTCGTGGTGCTGCGCTACGCGCCCGGCTTCGATGCCGGCGGATTGCGCGCGGATCTGGCCAAACTGCTGAAACTGATCTGACTTCGCGCAAAGAGACCTGCATGACTGCCTCCTCCATCCACCCGGCTCCCGCGCCAGTCGCTCCCCGGCCGGCGGTTGTCCGGCCGACCCGGAATTTCCACCGCCTGGCCTGGCTGGCGGTCGCGCTGGCCGTCGGTGTCATCGTGTTCGGTGCGTTCGTGCGTCTGTCCAATGCCGGTTTGAGTTGTCCGGACTGGCCGACCTGCTACGGCCGCGCCGCCTGGCCGACCCAGGCCCATCACGGTGCCGAGCACGCGGCCACGGCGATCCGGCCGGTGGAGGTCGACAAGGCCTGGCGCGAGCAGTTCCACCGCATGATCGCCGGCGCTCTCGGCGTGCTGACCCTGACCCTGGCGCTGCTCGCGGCACGCCGGCGCCAACACGGCATCGCGCAGATCGTCGCCGCCGCGGTGCTGGTCGCCATCGCGATCCCGTTGTACATGCGTGGTAGCCATGTGGCGGCGTCGATCCTGGCCATCGCCGGGGAGGCGCTGTTGCTGTTCGCGGCATTGCGCTGGAGCAATCTCGACCTCGCGCGCGTGGCGGCATTCACGCTGGCGGTGATCATCTTCCAGGCCCTGCTGGGAATGTGGACGGTGACCTGGCTGCTCAAGCCGATCGTGGTAATGGGGCACCTGCTGGGCGGTCTGCTGACGTTCTCGCTGCTGCTGTGGATGGCATGGCGATCGACCAACCTGCCGATCCGGTTGGCCGACGCGATGAAGCTGCGCAAGCTGTTGATCGTCGGGCTGGCGCTGCTCGGATTGCAGATCGCGCTGGGTGGCTGGACCAGTGCGAACTATGCCGCGCTGGCCTGCGGTACCGATTTTCCGACCTGCGTCGGACGCTGGTGGCCGCCGACCGACTTCCGTGAAGGCTTCGTGCTGTGGCGCGGGATCGGCGTGGACTACGAAGGCGGCGTGCTGGATGGCCAGACCCGCATCGCAATCCAGATGGCGCACCGGATGATGGCGGTGGTGGTGTTCGCCTGGCTGTTGTGGTTCGCGTGGCGCCTGCTGCGCACGCCGGGCATGCGTGGCTGGGCGAGTCTGCTGGCTTTGGTGACGATCGCCCAGGTCAGCCTGGGCATCGCCAACGTCAAGCTGGCGTTGCCCTTATGGACGGCCGTGTTGCACAACGCCGGTGCGGTCCTGCTGCTGTTCGTGCTGGTGTCCCTGCTTGCGCGGCTTCGCGCGCCGGAGGCGTGATGTCGCATTCCTTTCGCCAGACCTGCCGCGAGTATTGGGACCTCACCAAGCCGCGCGTGGTCGCACTGATCATCTTCACCGCGGCCATCGGCATGTTCCTGGCGGTGCCGGGCCTGCCGCCGCTGAAGGAGTCGGTGCTCGGCTTTCTCGGCATCTGGCTGGCGGCAGCGTCGGCGGCGACCATCAACCAGCTGCTCGATGCGCGCATCGACGCGAAGATGGCGCGCACGTCGTGGCGGCCGATCGTTGTGGGCCAGGTCACCCCGCGCCAGGCGTTGCTGTTCGCGCTGGCGTTGGCGGCGCTGTCGATGCTGATCCTGCTGGTGTGGGTGAACGTGCTGACCGCGGTGCTGACGTTCGCCTCGATGATCGGCTACGCGGTGGTCTACACCGTGTACCTCAAGCACGCGACGCCGCAGAACATCGTCATCGGCGGTATCGCCGGCGCGGCCCCGCCGGCCCTGGGCTGGACCGCGGTCACCGGCCAGCTCGACCCGCACGCGCTGTTGCTGGTGCTGATCATCTTCATCTGGACGCCGCCGCATTTCTGGGCGCTGGCGATCTTCCGCCGCGAGGACTACCGCAAGGCGATGGTGCCGATGCTGCCGGTCACCCACGGGGTCGAATACACCCGCTGGCAGATCCTGTTCTACACCGTGCTGCTGGTGGTGGTGACCGTGCTGCCATGGGCCACCGGCATGAGCGGGTTGTTCTACCTGGGTGGCGCACTGGTGCTGGGCGCGGCGTTCCTCTACTACGCGTGGCGGCTGATGGACCCGCCGGACGAACGCTACGCGATGAAGGTGTTCGGCTTCTCGATCGTGTACCTGATGGCGCTGTTCGCGTTCCTGCTGGTCGACCACTGGCTGCTGCCGTTCCTGCAGCCAGCGGCGGGGATGGAGTTCCGCGCACTGGGGTGAGGGGCTGACTTGCTTTGCCGGCTGCATCGGATGATCCGCCCTGAGGAGTTCTGCCATGTCATGGATCTGCTGGAATGCGGTTCTTGCCGTTTGCCTGCTGCTGTCGATGCCGGCGCATTCGGCGGACAGGTCGATTGATGACGGCATCACTGCGGCGTCGGAACTGATCCGCAGCCAGGCGGGCGAACATCGCCTGCTGCTGTTGGGAGAGAAGCACGGCACGCGGGAGATCCCGGTCCTGGTGCGGACGCTGGTCTCCAACTATGCGGACGGCGCGCCTGTGGTGCTCGGGCTGGAAGTGCCGCATGGCGAGCACGGGGCACTGAAGTCCTACATGGACTCCGACGGCGGCGTCGCGGCGCGTTCGCGGCTGCAATCGACGTCGTTCTGGTCACGTGCCGACGATCAGCACGACGGTCGCCGCAGCCACGACATGCTCGATCTCGTCGAAGCGTTGCGGATGATGCGTCGGAGTGGCCACGATGTGGCAGTGCTGCCTTACGACCTTGCCCCCGATGACGCACGGGACCATCACGCGCGCGACGAGGCGATGGCGGATACCTTACGGGCGGCATTCGCGTCGATGCCGGTTGGTCGTCTGATCGTGCTGACCGGCAACGTTCACGCCATGCTGGAGAAGCCCCGCGACGCGCCGCCGCAGATGCAGCGGCCGATGGGCTCGTACCTGCGCGATCTGGATCCGTTTTCAGTGGATATCGTCGCCCGGCAGGGCGAGTTCTGGGCCTGCATCGAACGCTGTGGCCCCGTCAAGGAATCCGCTGGTGCGCACCACAGTCAGGGGGATGGCAGCGGCATTTGGGATTTCCGGATAGTGCTGCCGCGATTCAGCGTGGCGCGCCTGATCGGCGCAGACCCGGCTGGGGAAGTTAGGCACGACAAGAAGCGTATTGACCGGTCGACTCCGGTCCCTTAGTCGAAGCGCGTGCTCAGCAGCCCGCGCAGTTCGTCCTTGTCGTCGTCGTCCAGTCCGCTCCGGCGCTGTTTGGCGAGCAGCTCGTCGATGCGTTGCTGCAGCGTCTGCCGGTTGAGCTGGACGATCGTGTCGAGCAGTTCCTCGCGCAACGTGGTCTCGTCGCCGGGCAGGGTCACGGCGGCGAGCTTCTGTAGGGCGGCGTGTTCTTCGCGGTCGGCAAAGTGCTCGATCAATGCGCCGGTGCCGATGTCGGGCCGGTCGTAGATCAGTCCGAGCAGGTCGACCAGCAGTTCGATACCGGGTTGGCGCAATCCGGCAAAACGGAACGGCGGTTCCAGCTCCAGTGCGAGCGCGGGTTGCTGCAACAGCAACAGGATCGCGCTGCGTACCAGGCTGCGTCGTGGGGCGGCGATGCCGTGGCCGATGCGCCCACGCTGCACGCGCTGTACTGGCATATGGGGGGCGGGAGCGTTCGCGCCACCCACGCCGGTCAGCTCGGTCAGGCGCTGCTGCATCAGGTCGGCGAACGCGCCATCGGGAATCTGCACGAGCAATGGCTTGGCGCGTTCGGCCAGCCGGCCCTTGCCTTCCAGGGTGCTCAGGTTGACGTCGGCCGAAAGCGAGTCGAACAGGAACTGCGACAGCGGGGTGGCCGCCTGCAGGCGTGCGTCGAAACCGGCGGCGCCTTCGGCACGCACGATGCTGTCCGGGTCCTCGCCGTCGGGCAGGAACAGGAAGAAGCCCTGGCGGCCGTCCTTCATGCGCGGCAGCACCGACTCGACCGCCTTCCACGCCGCGGCACGGCCGGCGCGGTCGCCATCGAAACAGAAGTACACATCGGCGGCGTTGCGGAACAGCAGCTCGGCGTGGTCGGGTGTGGTCGCGGTGCCGAGGGTGGCGACGGCGGTGTCGACGCCATGTTGGAACAGCGCGATCACGTCCATGTAGCCCTCGACCACCACCAGCCGCGGGATCTTGTTGTGCGCCTGGCGAACCTGCCACAGGCCGTAGAGCTCGCGGCCCTTGTGGAACAGCTCGGTCTCCGGCGAGTTGAGGTATTTCGGGCTGGCGTCGGCATCCAGCACGCGGCCGCCGAAACCGATCGCGCGGCCGCGGCGGTCGTGGATCGGGAACATCACCCGGTCGCGGAACTTGTCGTAGATGCGGCCGCTGTCGTTCTTGGAGAACAGGCCCCCGCGCTCGAGCAGGCCGAGCTGGCGTTGGTCGGTGCCCAGCGCGTCGCGCAGCGCGTTGAAACCATCCGGCGCGTAGCCGATGCCGAAGCGCGTGCGGATATCGGCATCCACGCCGCGATCGTCGAGATAGGACTGCGCCTTCGGGCTGCCGAGCAGTTGTTTCTGGAAGAACGCCGAGGCCGCCGCCATCGCATCGAACAGCGCCTGGCCGTCGGGATTGGCATTGCGCTGCACGGTATCGCGCGGCACTTCCATGCCGGTCTGCTTGGCCAGCTCGTCGATCGCGTCGAGGAACTCGAGCCGGTCGTAGTTCATCAGGAAGCTGATCGCGGTGCCGTGCGCGCCGCAACCGAAGCAGTGGTAGAACTGCTTGGCCGGAGAGACGGTGAAACTCGGCGAGCGCTCGTCGTGGAACGGGCAGCACGCCGCATACTCCTTGCCCTGCCGCTTCAACGGCACCCGCGCGCCGATCAGCTCGACGAGGTCGGCGCGGGCGAGCAAGTCATCGATGAATGCGTCGGGGATGCGGGCCATGGTCCAAAGAAACTCTGGTCAACTCGCTTTTGATCGTCACTCCCGCGCAGGCGGGAGTCCAGGGACGTTGCCAATCACCACCGGTCTCGCGACGATCCCGGCCCGCGCGCGTGGCGCTTGGGCGTTCGTTCGGAAGCGAGACAGTGGCTCGCAAACATCCGCCCTCACCCCCTAGGCGGAGATGAAGGCAATCGCTCGGACGTTCCCCGGCGGGGGCGAGCCGAGCCGGAGCGGGATCGGCGGAGCCGGTGATGTGGTCAGGCGCTCAGGCGCTGCTTGACCAGCTTGGACACCAGACCCATATCGGCCTGTCCGGCAAGACGGGGCTTGAGAGCGCCCATCAGCTTGCCGATGTCGGCGGGACCGGCGGCACCGGTTTCGGCGATCGCGGCATCGATCGCGGCGACGATGGCGGCCTCGTCCAGCTTGGCCGGCAGGTAACGCTGGATCACCACGATCTCGTCGCGCTCGATGACCGCCAGGTCCTCGCGGGCAGCGGCTTCGAACTGGCTGACCGAATCGCGACGCTGCTTGACCATCTTGTCCAGGATCGCGAGCACCTGGACGTCGTCCAGCTCGATGCGCTCGTCGACTTCCCGTTGCTTGATGGCCGCCAGCATCAGCCGGATCACGCCGAGGCCGTGCTTGTCGCCGGCCTTCATGGCGGCCTTCATGTCATCGGTGAGTTGCTGCTTGAGCGTCATGGCGGTGCCTCGCTATGTGAATGGGGCCAATGCAAAAAGCCGACTGCGCATCATGGCGCGGCCGGCTTGCTGCGGACGAACACACACCAAGCCGCGAAGGCCGGTGCGGTGGCGCGAACCGGGAGCGTCGATCAAACGCTTCCGGTCAGGCGATCAGTACAGGCGCTGACGCTTGGTCACATCGCGCGAGGCGCGACGGGACTGGCGCTTCACTGCGGCTGCAGCCTTGCGCTTGCGCTCCTGGGTCGGCTTCTCGTAATACTCGCGCTTGCGGGTCTCGGCGAGGACGCCGGCTTTCTCGCAGGTGCGCTTGAAGCGACGCAGGGCAAACTCGAAGGGCTCGTTTTCGCGGACTTTGACGGCGGGCATGCGGAATCTCGGTTCGGGTGAACTGCCCGGCAGGTCCGGGCGAGCCGCGTATGATAGCGAGGCCAGCGGCAGTGATGCAAGTCCGGGCGCCTGTGTGGCGCCGGTCGGGCAGGACGCAGCCGGCTGCTGGCGTACCCTTTCCGGTTCCCTGAACCGTCACGTAGCCGCATTCATGAAAGTCCTGGGCATCGAAACCAGCTGCGACGAGACCGGCGTGGCCGTGTACGACACCGACGCCGGCCTGCTCGCGCATGCGCTGTACAGCCAGATCGCGCTGCATGCCGAATACGGCGGCGTGGTGCCGGAACTGGCCAGCCGCGACCACGTACGCAAGCTGCTGCCGCTGATCCGCCAGACCCTGGCCGAGGCCGGGATGACGGTCGAGGAGATCGACGGCGTGGCCTACACCGCCGGGCCGGGGCTGGTCGGTGCGTTGCTGGTCGGCGCGGGGGTGGCGCGTTCGCTGGCCTGGGCGCTGGACAAGCCGGCGGTTGCGGTCCATCACATGGAAGGCCACCTGCTGGCGCCGTTGCTGGAAGACGACCCGCTGGGGCGTCCGGAGCCGCCGTTCGTGGCGCTGCTGGTGTCCGGCGGGCACACCCAGCTGGTGGCCGTCGACGCGATCGGCCGTTATCGCCTGCTGGGCGAGACGCTGGACGACGCGGCCGGCGAGGCGTTCGACAAGACCGCCAAGCTGATGGGCCTGCCGTACCCGGGCGGGCCGCAGCTGGCGATGCTGGCCGGGCAGGGGCGCGCGGGTATCTACAAATTCCCCAG
>DATJBR010000214.1:0-22292 GCA_035515255.1 Lysobacter sp.
GGCACCAGCGCCGGCAGCGTGGTCGGCGCGCTGTACGCCAGCGGCATGGATGCGTTCCAGATGCAGCAACAGGCGTTCGCGCTGGACGAATCGAAAATACGCGATGTCAGCCTGTTTTCCGGCGGCATCATCAAGGGCCAGAAGCTGCAGGACTACGTCAACGAACTGGTCGACAAGCGCCCGCTGCACAGGATGCTCAAGCCGCTGGCGGTCGTTTCCACCCAGCTGGAAACCGGCGAGCGCACGGTGTTCGTGCGCGGCAACACCGGTCAGGCGGTGCGTGCGTCCAGCAGCATTCCCGGCGTGTTCGAGCCGGTCGTGATCGGCCAGAAGCACTACGTCGACGGCGGCATCGTCAGCCCGGTGCCGGTGGATGCGGCGCGCGAGCTGGGCGCAGATTTCGTGATCGCCGTGGACATCTCCACCGTGGCCAGCGGCAAGCCGCCGGGCAGCCTGCTGGGCAACGTCAACCAGTCCATCGCGATCATGGGCCGCAAGCTGGGCGCGCAGGAACTGGCGCGCGCCGACGTGGTCATCCGGCCGAAGATCGACGATATCGGCCCGACCAGCTTCGAGCAACGCAACAACGCGATCCTGGAAGGCGAGAAAGCCGCGATGGCGGCGATGCCGCTGATCCGCGCGCGGTTGGCCGCGATGCAACAGGCCCGCCTCGAGGCCGCCACGGCAAAGGCACGCGCCACCGCTGCGGCGAAAGCGAAGGCCGCGGCAGAAGCCGCGGAGCGCTGCGCGCGCGAGCAATCCCGACTGGGAAGCCTGCTGGGGCGCGAGCCGGTCTGCGCGGCGGATGCGGCTACAAGCCGGTAGTTTCCGGCTCGCACCGGTCGCGCCCGCATGAACCTTGCCCTGTTCGATTTCGACGGCACCATCACCACCCGGGAAACATTCCCCGACTTCATCCGCCACGCCATCACGCCACGGCGACTGCGGCTCGGCTGGATCGCCCTGGCGCCGCTCGTGGCGGGCTACCGGCTTGGGCTCGTTTCGGGAACCGCGGTGCGCGCGGCGATCGTCAAGGTCGGTTTTTCCGGTACCGCGCTTTCGCGCTACGAGGCGGCCGGTGAATCCTTCGCGCGCGACGTGCTTCCGGGGTCGCTGCGGCCCGAAGCCATGCGGCGCATCGCCTGGCACCAGCAACAGGGCGACACCGTGGTGGTGGTGTCGGGCGCATTCGATGCCTATCTCGGCCACTGGTGCGCCTCGCATGGCCTCGACCTGTTGTGTTCCTCTCTTGAACACCGCCGCGGCGTGCTGACCGGGCGCTACGCCGGTGAACAATGCGTACTGGCGGAAAAGGCGCGCCGGGTGCTGCAGCGTTACGACCTGTCGAGCTACGGCCAGGTCTTTGCGTACGGCGACACTCCGGAGGACAACGATCTGCTCGCCCTGGCGGACAGGAAAACCTACCGCTGGCAGGAACCGATCAAATAATTGACCCGTTGAAAAGCCGCGTCACCGCCCCGGCAGCGGCATCCCGCGGAATGCCTTCACCGTGCGCAGCACGAAGCTGGAATTGACGTCGTCGACACCCGCCTGATTGAGCAGGTGGTCGAGCAGGAAGCGGGAAAAATGCTCGAGATCGCGCACCACGACCTGCAGCAGGTAGTCCATGTCGCCGGTCAGCGCGTGGCAGGCCACCACCTCATCCCACTGGTTGACGAACTCGCCGAACACCTCGATCGCGCTGGTGTCGTGGCGGCTCAACTGGACCCGCACAAAGGCCTGCAAGCCCAATCCGAGCCGCTCGGGATCCACCACCGCGCGGTAGCCGGCGATCACGCCGTCGCGCTCCAGCCGCTGGACCCGACGCAAACAGGCCGACGGTGACAGGTTGACCCGTTCGGCCAGCTCGGCGTTGGTCTGGCGGCCGGCGCGTTGCAGCTCGGCCAGCAACAGCAGATCGGTCCGATCCAGGGTGAGGTTTGGCATGTCATTGCACCGATGTTTCAGATGACGCAATACTCTTGCGCAATTACCGATATATCAAGCAACAACGCAATACGATTGCGTGGATACACCGTTACAGTGAATGGTCTCGTGCGGATTCCACGGTCAACGTGGTTACGGTCATGCCCTCGCACGTCATCCCCCTACCGGAGACCCGCGCCATGCAACTGCCTGCCCGCGTCGAATCGCAACTGACCGACAAGGGCTACGTGCCGGTCTACACCACCGCCGTGGTCGAGCAGCCCTGGGACACCTATACCGACACCGACCATGCGGTCTGGGCGCAGTTGTTCGAGCGCCAGAAGCGGATCCTGCCGGGTCTGGCCTGCGACGAGTTCATCGCCGCGCTGGACGCGATGGAGATGACGCCGGACCGCATCCCGAAGTTCACCGACCTCAACCCGATCCTGCGTGCGGCCACCGGCTGGGAGCTGATCGGGGTAGAGGGCCTGCTGCCGGAACTGACCTTCTTCGAGCACCTCGCCCACCGCCGCTTTCCGGTCACCTGGTGGATCCGCAAGCCCGAACAGATGGATTACCTGGCCGAGCCGGACCTGTTCCACGACCTGTTCGGCCACGTGCCGCTGCTGATGAACCCGGTGTTCGCCGACTACATGGCCGCCTACGGCCGCGGCGGCGTGAAGGCCCACGGCATCGGCGCCGACGCGCTGATCAACCTGACCCGGCTGTACTGGTACACGGTGGAGTTCGGCCTGATCAGACAGGGTAAGAGCGGGCAGAAGGACGACCTGCGCATCTACGGCAGCGGCATCGTCAGCTCCAAGGGCGAGTCGATCCACTGCCTCCAGAGCGACGCGCCGAACCGGATCGGCTTCGACCTGGAGCGGATCATGCGCACGCGCTACCGCATCGATACCTACCAGAAGACCTATTTCGTGATCGACAGCTTCGAACAGCTGATGGAAGCCACCGGCCCGGACTTCGCGCCGATCTATGAGCGACTCGCCAGCGCCGGCTCGATCCCCGCCGGCGATGTGCTGGCCACCGACACGGTTTTTCATCGCGGCACCGGCGAAGGCTGGCTCGACGACGGCGACGTCTGATCCGCGCGCCACGGCGGGGCCGGTCATCGCGGTGGACACGGAGCGCCATCAACGATTGATGCCAAGTTGTGAGGCACGCGGCCTGCGCGTACCGGGCGGCTTACAATGCGGCCCTCGCCACTGCCCCGGGAACGCCACGATGTCGTCCACCAGTCCGACCAGCCGTCATTCCTTGACCCGCTTCCTGATCGAGGAGGAACGCGCCGGCCACATCGGCCCGGACCTGCGCCTGCTGATCGAGGTGGTCGCCCGGGCCTGCAAGCGGATCTCGATCGAGGTCGGCAAGGGCGCGCTGGGCGGGGTGCTCGGCGATGCCGGCATGCCCGGCGCGGCCAGCATGAACATCCAGGGCGAGGCGCAGAAGAAGCTCGACGTCATCGCCAACGATGTGCTGATGGAAGCCAACGCCTGGGGCGGCCACCTCGCCGGACTGGCGTCGGAGGAGATGGACCACAGCGTACCCATCGCCGACATCTCCCCGAATGGCCCACGCGGCAACTACCTGCTGCTGTTCGATCCGCTGGACGGCAGCTCCAACATCGACGTGAACATTTCCGTCGGCACGATCTTCTCGGTGCTGCGCTGCCCCGAGGGCGTCACCGTGCCGGCCGACGAGCACTACCTGCAGCCGGGCACCCGCCAGCTGGCGGCGGGCTATTGCACCTACGGGCCGAACACCACCCTGGTGCTGACGGTCGGCCACGGCACCCATGCGTTCACCCTGGACCGCGAGATCGGCAGTTTCATGCTGACCACGCGCGGCATGCAGATTCCAGCGGAGACCCAGGAATTCGCGGTCAACATGTCCAACCAGCGCCATTGGCAGCCGCCGATGCAGGCCTACGTGGCCGACCTGCTGGCCGGCAAGACCGGTCCGCGCGGCAAGGATTTCAACATGCGCTGGGTCGCCAGCATGGTCGCCGACGTGCACCGCCTGCTGACCCGTGGCGGCATCTTCAGCTACCCGCTGGATGCCAAGTGCGCGGCCAAGGGCGGCAAACTGCGGCTGATGTACGAGGCCAACCCGATGGCGATGCTGGTCGAACAGGCCGGCGGCGCGGCCAGCACCGGCCGCATGCGGATGCTGGAGGTCGAGCCCACCGGCCTGCATCAGCGCGTTCCGGTGTTCCTGGGCTCCAGGCACGAGGTCGAAGCAGCGGTGGCGTATCACCGGCAACACGACGACGCGAACGCCTGAACCCGCTTCGGCACGTGCGCCGACGGGTTGTGACGGACGGTTGCCGGCAGACTGCACCGGTCGCTCCGGGAGATGGCCGCTGATCCCGGTCGCCTCCGTTCTATCCAATGCCTGCAACGCCACGGAGACGTGCGTTTTCGGGGCCCTCAGGGAGAGGCGGTCGGCTCGCTGATGGCCGACCACGTTTATCCACCGCTTCACCCGGGACCGGCGTCATCCAGGGGGTATGTTCGGCCGCAGGTCTGCCCGGCTCCATTGTCGAGGGTAGATGCATGGGCGCAACCCCGGAGTTTTCCAGGCAATGCGTCATCTGGTTTGGAAGGCCGCTGCGTCATGAGCGCGACGCGCTCGCCGCCGCCGGCTGGCAGGTTCGTATCGCCGATACCACGGACGGCGTCGGCATGCGCAGCGGGGACACCGTGGTGGGCCTGGTGGATCTCCGCAGCGGCCATGCCGGTTGCCTGGGTGCGCTGGAGCAATTGACCTCGGATCATGCGTACCTGTCGCTGATCGCCATCCTGCCCGCGGCCGACACCGCCCATCCGTCGCCGACCCGATGTCTGCTTGATCGTTGTGTGGAAGCCTTCTCCGCACCGATCGATCTGCCGCGGATGATCCGCTCGCTGGGGCGGCTTGCCGATGGTCCGCAGGACACCACCCGATCCGGGCTGGACGCACTGGTGGGCAAGAGCCCGGCGATGCGTGCCACCCATGCGAGCATTCGCAGATACGCGCCGGTGGAACTGCCGGTATTGATCACCGGCAAGACCGGCACCGGCAAGGAGGTCGCCGCACGCGCCCTGCACGACCTCTCCTCCCGCCGCGGTAAGCCCTTCGCCGCGATCAACTGCGGCGCGCTGCCGCCCAACCTGGTGCAATCGGAACTGTTCGGCCACGAGCGTGGCGCGTTCACGGGTGCCACGGCACGCCGTGCGGGCCTGTTCGAGTCCGCCAACGGCGGCACCGTGTTCCTCGACGAGATCGGCGACCTGCCGCTGGATGCGCAGATCAACCTGCTGCGGGTGTTGCAGGAAAACAGCCTGGAGCGCGTCGGCAGCCACCAGCCAGTCGCCATCGACGTGCGCATATTGGCGGCCACCAACCTCGACCTGGAACAGGCAGTGACCGACGGGCGCTTCCGCAGCGACCTGTTCTACCGCCTGAACGTGCTGCGGCTGCACCTGCCGGCACTGGCGGACCGCGGTGCCGACATCTCCCTGCTGGCACAGCACTTCCTTGACGAATTCCGCCTCAAGCACACCACGCGCGCGCGCGCTTTCAGCCGAGACGCCCTGCGCGCCATGCGCACCTTCGACTGGCCGGGGCATGTCCGCGAACTGCTCAACCGGGTCCAGCGGGCGGCGGTCACGGCCGAGGCCGAACTGATCACCGCTGCGGAACTGGAACTCGGCGACCTGGCGCACGCAACGCAAGGCGACGGGGGCGCGCTCGATCTCGCCCGCGAGGCCGCCGAGCGCGAAGCGATCCTGGGCTGCCTCCAGGACAGCGGGGGCAACATCAGCGAGACCGCGCGCCGGCTGAAGGTGTCGCGGGTGACGGTGTACCGCCTGTGCCGCAAGCACGGGCTGGACCTGGACGCGCTGCGCTGAAGGATGTCGGCCTGCGGGACACACTGTGTTGAAGCGGTCCAGTCGAAGTCGCCCCCTGACTTCCGCACGCCGCATGGGCGATGACCGCGCAGACCGCGGTCACAGCATGCATGGCACCCTCTGAAGATCACGCTAAGGTCCGGTACGTCCCGAGGTCAGGCCGACGCAGCTGGCTGACCAATGTGGCGTGCCGGATCTGGACAAGGCCACGCCCGGATACACCGTCGTTGCACCTGGATGTGGCGCGGGTAACAACTCTGGCGTGTGGTCGGCCTGGATTCCCGGCTTCGGTTCAACGCCCGCAAGTGCGACGATTGCTACCCGACTTCCGACCGTTGCCGCCATTGCCCACGGAGCCTGCATGCACGCCTCGCCCGACCCGAACGACTTCATCCACGTGCACGACGGGGCGCTGGACCGCGCATGGTGCGGGGCACTGGTCGAGCGGTTCAGCCGCAGTGGCGCCGCCGCGCCGGGCCGGGTCGGCGGCGGCGTGCATGCCGATCTCAAGGACAGCCTCGACCTGACCATCAGCGGGCGGCCCGAGTGGCGCGATGCGGAAGCCTCGCTCAACGCAGCGATGTTCACCACGCTGCTGGCCTACGTGCGCCGCTATCCACACACCCTGATCGCGCCGTTGATGCTGGAAGTGCCCGATGCCGACGGCCGCCGCCACCGGCTGACCCCGGAGCGTCTGCGCGCGATGGACGACGCCAGCCTCGCGCCGATCGTGCGGACCGTGCTGCGGCCGGGCGCGATCAACCTGCAGCGCTATCACCGCGGCCGCGGCGGATACCCCTACTGGCATTGCGAGGTGTACCCGCGCGATCCGCATGCGGAAACCCTGCACCGGCACCTGTTGTGGACGGCGTACCTCAATGACGGTTTCGAGCAGGGCGAGACCGAGTTCCTCTACCAGCAGCGCAAGATCGCGCCGCGAACCGGCTCGCTGCTGATCGCGCCGGCCGGGTTCACCCACACCCACCGCGGCAACCGGCCGCAGGGTGGCGACAAGGTCATCGCCACCAGCTGGATCCTGTTCCAGCGGGCGGAGGTCCTGTACGCCCGGGCGTGAGGTGTGGGGCGCGCTACGCGCTGCGCGGGTGGTTCAGCACCAGCCAGTACAGGCCGACCTGCTTGACCGCCCACACGAACTGTTCGAAGTCGACCGGCTTCTGGATGTAGCTGTTGACCCCGAGCGCGTAGCTGGCCTCGACGTCGAACGGCTCGGTGCTGGTGGTCAGCACCACCACCGGCAGGGTCCGGGTCGCCTCGTTCGCACGCACCGCCTGCAGGACCTCGCGGCCGTCAACCTTGGGCAGGTTGAGGTCGAGCAGGACGATGGACGGCAGGTCGGCCGGATCGCGATGGGCGTAGTTTCCGTGCGCGAACAGGTAGTCCAGCGCCTCCGCGCCGTCGCCGACCACCACCAGCTGGTTGGCGATCTTGGCTTCGTCGAATGCCAACCGGGTCAGCTCGACGTCGTCGGGATTGTCTTCAACCAGCAAAATGACCTTGTTCATCGCCCCCCCTTCAATCCCGCACGCCGGGCAGTTCCAGATGGAACGTGCTGCCGACGCCCGGTTCGGATTCCGCGCGCAGGCGGCCGTGATGACGCTCGGCGATGCACTGCGCAATGGCCAGGCCGAGACCGTGGCCGGCACCTTCGTCTGCCCCATGCAGTCGCTGGAACGGCTGGAACAGTTTGTGAAGATAGCGCATGTCGAACCCGCGGCCGTGGTCGCGCACGGACAAGTGCAACGCGCCATCGAATCGGCTGCCATCAATCTCGATGCACACCGGCTCGTCCTCGCGCGTGAATCGCCACGCGTTGTCCAACAACTGGGTCAGCAGCAGTTTCAGCAGGCGCTCGTCACCGCGGGTGGTCAGTCCCGGCTGCACGCGGACCCGGAACGCACGCCCGGGGTGCGCATCCTGCAGTTCGGCGGCGACCCAGTCGGCCAGCAGACTGATGTCCACCGGGCCCGGTTTGAGGTCGGTCACGCTCGCGTGCGCCAGCTCGCCCAATGCGGCCAGCAGGCTGCCCATCCCGGTTGCCGCCTGACGGATTCGCGCCAGGTGGTCGCGGCTGGTCGGATCGAGCGCATCGCCGGAACGCTCAGCCAGCAGCGAAGAAAAGCTTTCGATCGAGCGCAGTGGTGCACGCAGGTCGTGCGCCACTGCATCGGCATACAGCTGCAACTGCCGGCGCGATACCTCCAGCGTGGCTTCAGGCCCGCTCGCACCGGTTTCTTCCGACGTGAGATCGCGCAGCTGCACGACCACGGAACCGGCAGCGCCAGCGCCATCGCGTGTCAGCGCTGCGTGGATGTGTGCCGGAAAGCCATCTGGCGCAAGCGCGTTGCCGTCACGGCGCAGGCAACGCAGGCGACGGTCGATCACCGCGATCGTGCCGGCTACCAGTTCGTCGAAGTCTCCGCGTACTGCGGCGGCATCATCCGGATGGACCGCATCGAACAGCGAGCGGTCGATCAACGTGCCGGCTGTGCCTCCGACCGTCGCACCCAGCATCGACTCGATCATCGGACTCACCTCGCGCCAGCGACCGTCCAGCCCGACGATCGCCATGCCAATGCCGGATGTGGCCATCGCAAGACGGGAACTGTCATCAGCGGAGGGCGGGGGTGGGGATCCGGTCATCGTGTCATTCGTCAACTCGGTGGGCAGTGTAACGAGCGGCCGTGATGGCCCGGTGGTGACGGTAGCCAAAGCGGCTTCGTTTCGTGTGCCGCCCGTTGTAACGCACAATGCGCGCCATGGAATGGCTTCCGATCACACTGCAACAGGTCACTTTCCTGTTGATCCTCGCCGGCGGCCTGTACCTGTTCATCAGCGAACGGGTGCGGGTCGACGTGGCCGCGATGCTCATCCTGCTGGCTCTGGTGGTGACGGGCCTGCTGGACGAGCAGCAGGCGCTGTCGGGCTTCGCCAGCGAACCGGCGATCATCGTCGCGGCGGTGTTCGTGATCTCCGGCGGACTGGGCGCGACCGGCATCACCGAGCACATCGGCCAGTGGATCGGCCGCGCCTCGGGCAAGAGCGAGGCGCGCGCGATCGCGGTGACGATGCCGGCGGTGGCGGTGATGGCCTCGTTCACGCATCACGTGATGGTGACCGCGATGATGCTGCCGATCCTGAGCCGATTCGCCAAAACCCACGGGCTGGCGCCGTCACGGCTGCTGATGCCGATGTCGCTGGCCGCCTCGCTGGGCACCTGCCTGACCCTGGTCAGCGCGCCGGCCTTCCTGTTGGCCAACAACCTGCTCAAGCGCACCGGTGCCGAAGGCCTGGGAGTTTTCTCGATCACCCCGATCGGCATCGCGCTGGTGCTGATCGGTATGGCCTACATGCTGCTGACGCGCTGGATCCTGCCCAAGCGCGGCGCCGACGCCGGCGACGAGGACTACCTGCGGCTGGACCGTTACCGCACCGAACTGCTGATCGTGGAAGGCTCGCGCTGGAGCACCCGGCCGCTGGCCGAACTGCAGAAGGCACTGGGCGACAAGTTCCACATGATCGGCTGGCTGCGCGACGACAAGCTGCGCCGTGACCTCGGTGATGCCAGTCCGCTGATCAGCGGCGACGTGCTGCTGGTGGAGGCGTCCGCGGATGCGCTGGCCTCGTTGCACGACGATGCCGGCATCGACCTGCATGCGATCTCGCGTTTCGGCCAACGCGCCACCGGCGACGACGAGGGCAAGGCGCAGCTGGTGCAGGCGGTGGTCGCGCCGGGCTCGGAGTTCATCGGCCGCAGCATCCGCGAGCTGGATTTCTCGCGCCAGTTCCGCGCGGTGATCGTCGGCCTGTGGCGACGCGAGGGCCACGTCGCCCCGCGCTTGGCTGACGCGCGCCTGCGCGAGGGCGACCTGCTGGTGCTGTGGGGCCGTCCCGCACGTTTTGCCGAACTGGCGACCCACCACGGCTTCCTGATGCTGGTGCCGTTTGCCGGCGAGGCCAAGCGTCGGGTGCGCGCACCGCTCGCGCTGGTGATCCTGGGCCTGACGGTGTTGGCGGCGGTGTTCGAGTGGTTGCCGGTGCCGCTGGCCTTCCTGCTCGGCGCGGTCGCCATCGTCGCCACCCGCTGCGTGGACATCGGCCAGGCCTACCGCGAGATCGACGTGCGCGTGTTCGTGATGATCGCCGGGGTCATTCCGCTGGGCATCGCGATGGAACAGACCGGCACCGCGAATCTGCTGGCCTCGGGCCTGCGCCTGGTGGTATCGGACTGGCCGGTGCTGGCGATCCTGCTGGTGCTGTTCTCGATGGCCGGGCTGTTGACGCAGGTCCTGTCGGACTCGGCCACGACCGTGCTGCTGGGTCCGATCGCGATCGAACTGGCGCAATCACTGGGACTGGACCCCACCCCGTTCGTGGTGTGCACGGCACTCGGCGCGGTGGTCGCGTTCCTGACCCCCATCGGCCACCACGGCAACCTGCTGATCCTGGGCCCGGGCCAGTACCGCTTCGGCGATTTCGTGCGGGTGGGAGTGCCGCTGACGATGCTGGTGGCGTTCGTCTGCGCCTGGATGACTCGCTGGCTGTGGCTGGACGGGCCGCTGTTGCCGATCTTAGGCTGAACGGCAGGTTGCCTTCTTGTAGGGGCGACGTGAGTTGCGACCCTGCGAACGCTGGATGCGATGGTCAGGTCGCGACTCACATCGCTCCTACAGTAAACCGCTGAAACAACTCGCCCTGCGGCGACGGCTTGGCCGGCGCGACGAACCGGCTGCAGTCCAGCGGCGGCAGCCGGCCGTAACCCAATCGCTTGCGGGCCTTGTCGAAACGCTGCGCGATGAGTTCCGCGAACGGCCCCTGGCCTTTCATGCGGGTCCCGAACGCACTGTCGTAGTCCCTGCCGCCACGCATCTGCCGGATCAGGCTCATCACGTGTTCGGCGCGCTCGGGGTAATGCAGCTCCAGCCACTCGCGCCAGACCTGCTTGAGTTCGTGCGGCAGACGCAGCAACACGTACCCTGCCGCGCGCGCACCGTGCCCGTGCGCGGCCTCCAGGATGTGCTCCAGTTCCGCGTCGGTGATCATCGGCACCACCGGTGCCACCATCACCCCGACCGGCACCCCGGCATCGGCCAACGCACGCATCGCCCGCAGTCTGGCGTGCGGCGCACTGGCCCGCGGCTCCATCCGCGCGGCGAGCCGGTTGTCCAGGGTGGTCACGGAAAAATACACGGTGACCAGACGATCACGCGCCATCGCCGCCAACAGGTCGATATCTCGTTCGATCGACGCACTCTTGGTGATGAAGCTGACCGGATGCCGGCATTCGGCCAGCACCTCCAGCACCTCGCGGGTGATCCGGTAGCGACGCTCGATCGGCTGGTAGGCGTCGGTGTTGATGCCCAGCGCAATCGGCGCCGGCCGGTAGCCGCGCTTGCCCAGTTCCGCGCGCAGGCAGTCGGCCGCATTGGTTTTGGCGTACAGACGGGTTTCAAAATCGAGGCCCGGCGAGAGGTCTAGATAGGCATGCGAGGGCCGCGCGAAGCAGTACACGCAGCCGTGCTCGCAACCGCGGTACGGATTCACCGACTGGCTGAAGCCCACGTCCGGCGACCGGTTGCGGCTGATGACGCTGCGCGCACGCTCTTCGGTCACCACGGTCTGCGGTCGCGGCGTGTCGGCCAATGCCTCATAGACCGATCCCCAGCCGTCGTCCGCACCCTGCACCGCCGCCGTCGCGAACCAACCGGTCACGTTGGAGGCGGCGCCGCGACCCTTGATCGGCACCTGTGCTTTGCGGGCGTCATCCATAAGCGCTTAGCCTAGGACGGCCCCGTCTCAGCGCAAGAGACGCCTCTTGACCATTCAGGCTGACAGCCCATGCCCAACGCCGTGCTCGACCTGTGGCACAACGTGGCGACGATCGAGCACCTCAAGGCGTACCTGGTTGCGGGCTGGGCGCTCTACGTGATCGGCCTGGGGGTATGGATCGTGCTGCAGAAGCGCGAGCCGGTGGCGACGATCAGCTGGCTGATCAGTCTGGCCGCGCTGCCCTACCTGGGCTTCGTGATCTATTTCTTCTTCGGCCCGCAACGCATCCACCGGCAACGCCTGCGTCGGATCCGGGTCCGCGCCGCGTTGCCCGCACCGCCGCCAGGACAAGCACCCGATCCGGCGGCGATCGAGTTGGCGCGGCTCGCCCAGTCCACCACCGGCCTGCCACCGACCACCGCCACCCGCGCCGAGCTGCTGATCGACGGCGCCGCCAAGTACCGCCAACTGCTGGCCGATGTCGCCGGTGCGCGCGAGCACATCCATCTGGAGTACTACATCTACCAGCCGGACCGCACCGGCACCGCGCTGCGCGACGCCCTGATCGAACGTGCCCGCGCCGGGGTCCGCGTGCGTCTGCTGCTGGATGCGGTCGGCTCCGGCAAGGCCTCGCGCCGCTTCCTTCAGCCGTTGCTGGACGCTGGCGGCGAGGTGGCCTGGTTCCATCCGATGCGCGTGCGCTGGTTCTGGAAACGGCCGTGGCTGAACCTGCGCACCCACCGCAAGATCGTGGTGATCGACGGCCGCGTCGGCTTCACCGGCGGCATCAACGTGACCGACGAGGAAGACGAGCGCCTGCTGGCAACCGCCTACCGCGACCTGCACCTGCGCCTGGAAGGCGACATCGTGCGCTCGCTGCAACTGGTGTTCATGGAGGACTGGGCCTACGCCACCGGTGCACCACCCTTGCAGCTGCAGCATCCGCCACCGCAACCCGGCGCGGTCGCCGCGCAGGTGCTGGTGTCAGGGCCGGATTCGCCGTGGGAGGCGATCCATCGACTGCACGTCGGCGCGATCCACTCCGCCCGCAAGCGGGTCTGGTTGATGACGCCGTATTTCGTGCCCGGCGAGGCGGCGATGATGGCGCTGACCTCCGCCGCCCTCGGCGGTCTGGACGTACGCCTGCTGGTGCCCAGGGTCAGCGACAGCCGATTGGTCACCTACGCCGCACGCTCCTATTTCGACGACCTGCTGGTGGCCGGGGTGAAGATCCTCGAATACGGCCCGCGCATGCTGCACAGCAAGGCGCTGCTGTGCGACGACGATGTCGCGATCATCGGCAGCGCCAATTTCGACCACCGAAGTTTCCGGCTGAACTTCGAGATCTCGGTGATGTTCCACGACCGCGGACTGGTCGCCGAATTGTCCCGCCTGGTCGAACATGACTGTCTCGACTGCGTCGGTGTCCACGACGACCGCAACCGTTCGTTGTGGCGTAGCCGATTGCCCGAGGCGCTCGCCCGGCTGGTATCACCATTGCTGTAATCGCTTCGGTGGCAACGGCTGACCTAGCGCCGGCCCGGACTCCGAATCACCTCGCCCGACCGGCGGCCCGGCCCGTGTCACGACCGGTTTCCGCACCCGGCCGCCCCGCCGTAGACTGCATCAGTCTGCCCTGTGGAGCGCTCACCATGCCCTGGTTGTTGTTCGCACTTGCCCTGACGACGTTGGCCGTCGCCTTCAAGACCACATCGGTTGCGCTGCTGGTGGCGTGCCTGATCCTGGGATTGGGATTGGGATTGACCGGAGTCATGCAGCTGCTCGCACGTCGGGTGGAAAGCCGCAGCCGCGACGAAGGCCTGATGCTGGATCCGGATGAACTGCGGCGGCTTCGTGAGCAGGCCGAAGCGCGCAAGCGCGCCACCTCGAACGCCGACGCGACACACTGAGAACCGGCCTCGTCCGGGATGCCTGCGTTAAGCTGATGGCATGACTTTTCTCAGCGTCAACGTCAACAAGATCGCCGTGCTGCGCAATTCGCGCGGCGGTGCCGAACCCGACGTGGTGCGTGCGGCCCGCGCCTGCCTGGATGCCGGCGCCCACGGCGTCACCGTGCACCCGCGTCCCGATGCGCGCCACATCCGCGCCGACGACGTCCATGCGTTGGCCAAGCTCACCGCTTCGCGCGGTGTCGAGTTCAACCTCGAAGGCAACCCCTTTGCCCCACCGCGGCCCGGTTACCCCGGCTTTCTGGCGCTGTGCGACGCCGTGCGCCCGGCACAGGCCACCCTGGTGCCCGATGGCGATGGCCAACTCACCTCCGACCACGGCTTCGATTTCCACCGCGATGGCGAACGCCTGCGGCCGCTGGTGGCGCAACTGCGGCAGATGGGCTGCCGGGTCAGCCTGTTCGCCGACGCCGATGACGAAGCCCGTTCCGCCGGCATCGAACAGGCGGCGGCAATCGGAGCCGACCGGGTCGAACTGTACACCGGTCCGTACGCCGAATCCGCGGCGGCCGGAACCGCCGCGCCGATGCTGGCCCGTTTCGCCCGCATCGCCCGCCGCGCCCAGGCCGCCGGCCTCGGTGTCAATGCCGGCCACGACCTCAGCCAGGCGAATCTCGGCGAGTTCCTGCAGGCCGTCCCCGGAGTCCTCGAAGTCTCGATCGGCCATGCCCTGATCGGCGAGGCGCTGTACGCCGGCCTTCCGGCCACGGTCGGTGCCTATCTGGCGATCCTTCACCGGTCCGCGCATACCGGCGACTGACCGGCGACCGGGCGACCCGGGAAGCGGGCGGCGACGAGCCGGACTCCTCGACTCATCAAGTTCTGCCGAACAGTTACTGATCCGGTCGCCATTACCGCCTACGACTCAACGTCCAACGACGCACCAGCATCCCCGAACATTGAACACGGCGTGTATTCCGACCCCTGCCACCCGATTTTTTCATGGATGCCGGGCAGTCGCACACGATGCCGTCGAAGCGGCAGCCCGGCCGGACCCTGAAGGCAGCAGATAAAAAAAACGCCACCCGAAGGCGGCGTTTTCAATCCACGACTGGCTTTGTTTTTCAGTGCTTATTTCTGCACAAAACCGATTTTCTTCATGTCCGCGTTCTTGGCGTGTGCCAGGACCTTGGCCAGGATGCCGTAATCGGCATCATCGTTGGTATCGATCTCAAGCTGCGGCTGGTTGGTCGGATCACGCTCGACTTCGATCCGCATCATGTTCGCGATGGTCTGCAACGGATACGGCGAGTCGTTCCAGAACACCTGGCCCGAGGCATCGATCCGCAGACGTACCGGCGGTGGCGGCTCGGTCAGCGGTGGTGGCTGGGTGGATCGCTGCGGCAGGTTGACTTCAATCGGATACGAGGCGATCGGTGCCGTGACCATGAAGATGATCAACAGCACCAGCAACACGTCAACCAGAGGGGTGACGTTGATATCGGCCATTGCGCCGCCGCCGGAGTTGGAGCTGAAAGACATACTGTGTTCTCCGGGGATTAGTTGGAGCGATCCTTGATGGCGATGAAACCGACCTTGCGCATGCCCTGTGACTGCGCAATCTGCACCACGTCCTTGACGGTGCGGTACTTGGTGGTCTTGTCGCCACGGATGTTGATCTGCGGTTGCGGCGTCTTCTGTGCCTCGACCGACAGACGGCTCTCCATCAGCGCCTCGGTGACCGGCTCGTCGTTCCAGAACACCGAACCGTCGGCCTCGATCGCGATCGTGATCGGTGGCACTTCCGGTGCCATGTCTTCCTTCCTGTCGAGGTTGGCTTCGGGCAACGCGACCTGGATCTTGTGCGACATCAACGGCGCCGTGATCATGAAGATGATCAACAGCACCAGCATCACGTCGACCAGCGGCGTGACGTTGATTTCGGCCATCGGGCCGCTGTTATTGCCTGTACTGAAGGCCATATCCGAACTCCAACTTACCTAGGGACGGCCAGATCAGCGCTTGGACTGCAACTCGCCAACCCGCGAACCGGTAGCGAAGAAGTCGTGCAGGTCGTGGGCGAAGGTGTCGAAGCGCGCATTCGTCACCCGATTGGTGCGGGTAAAGAAGTTGAACGCCACCACCGCCGGGATCGCGACGAACAGACCGAACGCGGTCATGATCAGCGCCTCGCCCACCGGGCCGGCCACTGCGTCGATGGACGCGTTGCCGCTCTGGCCGATACGGATCAGGGCGTGGTAGATGCCCCAGACGGTACCCAGCAGACCGACGAACGGCGAGGTCGAACCCACGGTTGCCAGCACCGTCAGACCGTTTTCGAGCTTCATCGACTCGCGGGTCACCGCCTGGCGCAGGGCCCGGTCGACAAACTCGGAACGATTCAACGACTCGACCAGGCGCGAACCTTCATTGCGCTGGTGATGGGCCGCGGCCTGGGCCGCATCGAGGGCGATCTTGGAGAACGGCTCCGAGCTGCCCTGCTCTTCCATGTAACGGATCGCATCCTGCGCATTGCTGGTTTCCCAGAACGTGCTGATGACACGGTCGGCCTTGGTACGCAGACGCGCGCCCTTGATCAGGTTGACGACGATCCAGTAGATCGACAGCACCGAGAACAGGACCAGGGTCAGGAACACGATCCATGCAACCAGATCGAAGTTCTGAACCATGTGGGAGAAGCTCATCTGCTGGAACGCTTCGGCGTTGTTGCCTCCAGCAGCAGCGGTAGTGGTTTCCTGAAGCATGACGCTTACCTTTGGATGTCGTGGAAGAAGGGGACGGCTAGGTAGTGCAAGGGGTGATGCAAAAAGGGTGATGCAAAAGCGGGACTGCTTGAATCTGTTGCTGGGACAGGTGTTGCGGTGTCAGTCCAGGTTGAAGTCGACCGGTACCCGGACCCGACTGGCTACCGCAACCCCGTTCTCGATCTGCGGGCTGAAGCGCCACTTCTTGGCCGCGGTGATCGCTGCACGGTCAAGATCGCGGTTACGGCTGGACTTCTCGACCTCGACCCCCAGGACATTGCCCTTGGCATCGATGCTGATGACCAGCACGACCGTACCCTCGATACCGCTGCGAACCGCGCTGGGTGGGTACTGCGGCGGGTTCATCGCCCTCGACGAAGGATCCACCGAACCCAGCTGGGTGGTCTGCTGCGGCGGCGCCGGTGGAGCTGGCGGGAGCGGCGGCAGATCGACCTCGCTCGGGTTGTCGACCAGGATCGGCGGCGACTCCGGCGGCGGCGGCAATGTCGTGGTCTGCTTTGGCGGCGACAACTCCTTTGGCGGCGTGATCGGCTTCGGCGGCTCTTCCGGCGGCGGCGGCGGCGGTGGCGGCGGCGGCGGCGGCTTGATGAGATTCACCAAGGTCACTTCCTGCTCCGCTTTTTCCGCCGGTGGTGCAGCCATCGGGGCAAGCATCATCAGCAATGCAGCAGCGTGGACGGCGATAGCCATGGTGATACCGGCGATACGCGCCCAGTTCAGCCCTTCGCTGTCGTCTATCTTCTTTACGGAAATTTCCAGGTCTTGCGTCATGCGCCGTCAGCTCGGGAGGGAATGCCGGGCGCTGGAGCACCTCGGACCGTCAAATGATCCCCATCGCCTTTATGGTGACGGGAACCTCCTAGGATATACCAAACTCCACCTGGGATTCCAAGCGGAAATTGGCAGTTTTGTGATGTGATCAGTTGCCTGGCAGCGCAATGATCACGTTGGCATCCTTCGCCTTCTTGATGCCTTTGGCCAGGGCCTGCCGGGCGGCGGCCTTTGCCTCCGGGATCCGGTTTTCCTGCTGGAGCACCCGGGCCAGATTCAGATAGGCCTCTCCGTCCTTCGCCAATGGCGCGGCCTTCTGGTAGGCGGTGATCGCCAGCGCTGGCTGGTCGGAGAAGTAGTAGGCCTGGGCCAGCGCCACGTAGGTGTTGTAGTCGGGCTCCAGAGCGCCCTTCTGCAGGCCTTCGTTGATGACCGCGATGACATCCTTTTCGCGACCCTCGATGCCGGAATAGGTGGAGTACAGCACCTTGTATTCATTGGCGGTGTCGAGCTGGTTGCCGGCACGAAGCTTTTCCAGAACCGCCACCGACTTGTCAGGCATGTCGGCTTGCGAGTAGACCGCAGCCAGGTTGAGCTGTGCCCGCTTGTCGTCGGGCTTGCGCGCCGCCACCTGCTCGGCCATGCGTACCGCCTCGGTCGTATTGCCGGCTTCGGCGTAGGTCTGCATCAGCAGCGCCATCCAGTCCGGCTTGGGATCGGTGCTCGCCTCGATCGCCTGCTTCATGACCGCAGCGGCCTCGTCGTAGCGCTGCATCAGGTACAGGCCCTGGCCCTTCATCATCAGGGCGGTCGGGTCCTTGCTCCCCGTCTCGCTGAAGAAGCGGTCGAAAGTTGCCTGCGATTCGGCGTATTGCTCTTGCTGCTGCTGCAACTGGGCCAGGTTGAGCATGATGTTGTAGTGGGCGTTGTTGTCGAGCCCGTCGAACTCGATCACTTTCTTGAAGTAGTCGATCGCCGCAGTGGTGTCATCGGCCTCGTACGCGATCTGGGCAGCGAGCTGGGCCGCGTAGGCTTTTTCGTAACCGTTCGCTTTCGGGTCGGCAATGATCTCGTCGGCCATCGCACTGGCTTCAGCGCCGTTTTCTTCCTCGTACAGATCCATCATCTTGGACATCTTGCGCGAGATGCGCTCGGAGGCCTTGAGCTTGGGCTCCTTGCGGGTCGCATCCGGATACGTCTGGGCTGCGGCGGAGGCGTCGGCTTTCTTGTTCGAACGCGATGCGCGCTCCGGACTCTTCGAACCGCTGCGCGCCTGGGGGGAACCGGCGGGTTCGCCGATGGGCGCGGCGGAGGCAACTCCGATCATCGCGACAAAGGCGGCACCCATGGTGGCGACGAGGATCCGCTTGGAGAACATTGGGTTTTTCATCGGGTCACCTGAACACGCCCCGCGAGACGGTGGGGCGCTGCGTATGTGCGTTTGGGGATGCCAACCTAGCAGAAAGCGATTGCAGGAAGAAGCCGTCTTGCGCGTTCCGGCAATTCGTGTTTAGCCGCACTTCGGCGTGCGGCCGGCCGCACGGGCTTGTTCGTAGGTTGCCATCAGGCTTCCGGCGCGGGCACGCAGCTCGGCAATCCGGGCTTGGGGATCGGGGTGGGTGGACAGCCATTCGGGCGCACGGCTCGAACTGGCGGAAATCATGTTTTCCCACAGGTTCACGGCCTGGCCCGGATTGAATCCAGCTTGCGCCATCAACCGCTGGCCGACCACATCGGCTTCCGATTCCTGGACCCGGTTGTTGGGCAGCAGGAAGATTCCCTGCACGGCGGCTCCGCCCAGTTGCTGGGTGGCCTGTTGCGCCCCGGTCCCGTACTGGGAGCCGATCAGGGCGCCCAGCAAGCCGAGTCCGGTCTGCGCGCCGAGCTGACGGGTGACCCGCTCATCGTGGTGATGGGCGATGACGTGGCCGATCTCATGCGCGATCACCGCTGCAAGCTGGTCCTGATTCCTGGCCACCTTGAAGATGCCGGTGTAGACGCCGATCTTGCCGCCGGGCAAAGCGAACGCATTGGGCGAATCATTGGCGAACAGCGCTACTTCCCACCGGGTCTGCGAGCCCGGGGGCAACTCGCGGGTGACCGCGTTGACCACGCAGCTGACATAAGCGTTCTGGGCCGCATTGGTGCTGCGCGGCAGCTTCCCCTTGTACTCGGCGAACGCCTCTGCACCCATCTGGTCCAATTGCTGTTGCGACATCGCGCCCACCGTCTGGGTGCGGCCGGTCGGGGAGGTCGTGGTGGCACATGCGGCGGCGAGACTGGCCACGGCGAGACTGAGAAGCAGGCGTTTCATGCGTGGTTTTCCTGTTCGCGAACGTCGGTTGTAGCCGCAGGAGGATGAATGGGCTGTCAATCGCCGTCGACTTCACAAGGGTCGAGAGTCACGGTCGACGGCCTGCAAACCAACCGGATCGGCAAGATCAGACGACCGATTTTCTACCTGACCGGTCGCAGATTACGGAACCGGCGGAAGGAATGGGCGGAAATTGGCGCCGGTATTCGAGTGTCGTGAGCAAAGTTTCCGGAAAATGCGGCCAGCCAACGCCGCTTGCACGGCACTCATGCAAGCGGAGGGTTGAGGCAAGTAGTCGCAAGACAACCGGATCAGATATCCAGGTTGCCGGCCTTCAGCGCGTTGTCCTCGATGAACGCGCGACGCGGCTCGACCACATCGCCCATCAGTGTGCTGAACACCTCGTCCGCGGCGACTGCATCCTCGATCTTCACCTGCAGCAGGCGTCGGGTTTCCGGGTTCACCGTGGTCTCCCACAACTGTTCCGGATTCATCTCACCCAGGCCCTTGAATCGCTGGATCTGGCGGCCTTTTTTTGCCTCCTCCATCAGCCAGGCGTGGGCATCGGCGAAGCTGTCGATGGCTTGCTCGCGGTTGCCACGAACAATCTTCGCGCCTTCACGCACCAGGCCATGCAATTGGGCGGCGGCTTCACGCAGGGGACGCAGTTCGCCGCCGGCAAACGCCGCCAGTGGCAGCACCTGCAACAACTCTTCGCCCATGTGGCTGCGCTTGGCCACCAGCGCCGCAGGATGGCTGTCGGTGGCGGCTTGCAGGCTCAACGCATAACGCGGCTTGCCCAATCCCTTGCGGTTGATGCGCTTTTCCAGCGCGTCCAGTTCCTCGCGCTGGTCGATGTTCTGGGCCAGGTGCTCCGTATCCAGCGGCGTGAAGTCGATCAGCACTTCCAGCACATTGGGATCGTAGCGATGGGCGTTGCGCGAGATCGTCTCGCGGGCACCGATGTAGGCCAGCAGCAACCGCTCCAACGCCGCGCCGGTGATCGGCGGTTCGCCTTCGGCCGGAATCAAGGCCGCGCCCTCGATCGCATTGCCCGCCAGATAGGCGTTCAGGGCCGCGTCGTCCTTGAGGTACAGCTCGGTCTTGCCCTGCTTGATCTTGTACAGCGGCGGCAGGCCGATATAGATATGGCCGCGCTCGATCAACTCCGGCATCTGCCGGTAGAAGAAGGTCAGCAGCAAGGTGCGGATGTGGCTGCCGTCGACGTCGGCGTCGGTCATCAGGATGATGCGGTGGTAGCGCAGCTTGTCGGGGTTGTAGTCGTCCTTGCCGATGCCGGTGCCCAGCGCGGTGATCAGGGTGCCTACCTCGGCGCTGGAAAGCATGCGGTCGAAACGCGCGCGCTCGACGTTGAGGATCTTGCCCTTCAGCGGCAGGATCGCCTGGGTCTTGCGGTTGCGGCCCTGCTTGGCCGAGCCGCCGGCGGAGTCACCCTCGACGATGAACAGCTCGGACAGCGCGGGATCCTTCTCCTGGCAATCGGCCAGCTTGCCCGGCAGGCCGGCGATGTCCAGCGCGCCCTTGCGGCGGGTCAGGTCGCGGGCCTTGCGGGCCGCCTCGCGGGCACGTGCGGCATCGAGGATCTTGCCGGCGATGGCGCGCGCCTCGACCGGGTGTTCCTGCAGGAACTCCTCCAGTCGCGCGCCGAACGTGTGCTCGACGACCGGTCTCACGTCGGATGAGACGAGCTTTTCCTTGGTCTGCGACGAGAAGCTGGGGTCGGGCACCTTGACCGACAGCACCGCGATCATGCCTTCACGCATGTCGTCGCCGGACAGGCTGACCTTGGCCTGCTTGGCCAGGCCGCTCTGTTCGATGTAGTTGGTCAGCGTGCGGGTCAGCGCCGCGCGAAAGCCGATCAGGTGGGTGCCGCCGTCCTTCTGCGGGATGTTGTTGGTGTAGCAGAACATCGTTTCCTGGTAGGCGTCGGTCCATTGGATCGCGACGTCCACGGTGATGCCGTTTTCCTCGCCGGTCACCGAGATCACGTTGGGATGCAGCGGGGTTTTCAGCTGGGCCAGGTGCTCGACGAAGGAACGGATGCCGCCCTCGTACTCGAACACGTCGGTACGGCCCTCGCCGCGCTCGTCCTTCAGGACGATTTTCACCCCGGAATTCAGGAACGACAGTTCGCGCAGGCGCTTGGCGAGGATCTCGTAGTGGAACTCGACGTCGCTGAAGATCGTGGTCGCCGGCTTGAAGCGCAACACCGTGCCGCGCTTGCTGGTCGCGTCCAGCTGCTTGAGCGGATACAGCGGCTCGCCCAGCTGATACTCCTGCTGGTAGTGGTAGCCGTCGCGCCAGATGTCCAGCCACAGGTGCTCCGACAAGGCATTGACCACCGAAACGCCGACGCCATGCAGGCCGCCCGACACCTTGTAGCTGTTGTCGTCGAACTTGCCGCCGGCGTGCAGCACGGTCAGGATCACTTCCGCCGCGGACACGTGCTCTTCCTTGTGGATGTCCACCGGGATGCCGCGGCCGTTGTCGGAGACTTCCACCGAGCCGTCTTCGTGCAGGATCACCACGATCTCGTTGGCATGGCCGGCGAGCGCTTCGTCCACCGCGTTGTCGACAACCTCGAACACCATGTGGTGCAGGCCGGTACCGTCGTGCACGTCGCCGATGTACATGCCGGGGCGTTTGCGTACGGCATCCAGTCCACGCAAGACGGTGATCTTGCTGGAGTCGTAGGTTTGCGTTGAGGGGCTGGCGGAAGACGGCACAGTGCCGTCCTGGATGGACGAGGGATCGTGTTCGATCTGGGTCATGCGGCAACAGGCTCCGACAACGACGCGGCCGCCAAGTGCGCGGCGGCGTCGAAACACATGGGATAACTAGTGCGCGAGTATAACAGGCGAGCCCC
>DATJBR010000215.1:0-1685 GCA_035515255.1 Lysobacter sp.
TCGGTGGTCTTGTGTTCGGCCTCGGCGGCGAACGACAGCAGCAGGCGGTGGCGCATCACCGGCCCGATCAGCGCCTGCACGTCCTCGCGGGTGGCGGCGAAGCGGCCCTGCAGCAGCGCGCGCGCCTTCGAGGCCAGCACCAGCGATTGCCCGGCGCGCGGACCGGCGCCCCAGCGGACCCACTCGCGGATCGCCTCGGGCGCATCCGGGCCGGGCCGGCTGGCGCGGACCAGGCGGTTGATCCAGACCAGCAGGTCCGGGCTGACGTGGACCTGCCGCACCGCCGCCTGCAATGCCAGCACCGCCTCGGCGTCCATCACTTGTGGCACCTCGGCGGCCGCGCTGCCGGTGGTCTGCAGCAGGATGTCGTGCTCCTCCTGCTCGCTCGGGTACTCCACCCGGACATGCAGCAGGAAGCGGTCCAGCTGCGCCTCGGGCAGCGGGTAGGTGCCGGCCTGCTCGATCGGGTTCTGCGTCGCCAGCACGAAGAACGGTGCCGGCAGTTCATACGTGGTGCCGGCGTAGCTGACGGTGCGTTCCTGCATCGCCTCCAGCAGCGCGGCCTGGGTCTTGGGCGGGGTGCGGTTGAGCTCGTCGGCCAGCAGCAGGTTGGTGAACACCGGCCCCTTCTGGAAGCGGAAACTGCGGTGGCCGGTGCCGTGTTCCTCTTCCAGCAACTCGGTGCCGAGGATGTCGCTGGGCATCAGGTCGGGAGTGAACTGCACGCGCCGGAACTGCAGCTCCAGCGCCTGCCCGAGCGAGCGCACCAGCAGGGTCTTGCCGAGCCCGGGCGCGCCTTCCAGCAGGCAGTGGCCGCCGGCCAGCAGGCCGATCAGCAGTTGCTCGACCACCGCGTGCTGGCCGACCACGGCTTGGCCGAGTGCGGTACGCAGTTGCGCCAGTTTCGGCAGCAGGGAATCGATCTCGGCAGTCGTCATGAAAAGAACCTGTAGGGAAAGAAGCCGTCAGCCGCCGCCCAGGGCGTGCATGACGATGTTGACCGCGAAGCGGGTGTTGTCTTCGGCCAGGAAGCGCTTGTTGCGCCAGTCGTAGTCCCACTCGCAGCCGTAGTCCTTGTTGCTGTAGAGCACGCCGAGCCGGCCGTCGACCTCGATGCCCTTGAGGTAGTCGTGGACCAGGTCGTCACCCCAGCCGTTGAGCTCGAAGCCGGTCGCCGGCGGGCCGTCGGGAAACGAGAAGAAGCTGCGGTACAACGCGTGGTTGTTGGGCAGCTTGCGCAACGCCGTCGGGCCGAACAGCGCCGCCATCTGCTTCTCGAACGACTTGGCGAACAGACCGTCGATGTCGTGGTTGCAGTCGTCGACGAACACGAAGCCGCCGTTGCGCACGTAGCGCACGAAGTTCTGCCGTTCGGCGGCGTTGAACTCGACCAGCGTGTGCCCGGCGAGATAACAGAACGGTGCCTGCAGCATGCGCGGGTCCGACAGCGCGATGACGTGCTCCTCCGGATCGACCCGCAGCGAGGTGTAGTCGATCAGCGAGGTGATCACGTTGGACGGCATGCGCGCGTCCACGTCCCAGTCGCCGGAGTCGTACTTCAGGCGGGTGAACCAGAAGTCGTAGCGGCCGGCCTGCGCACGCAGCGGCCACGGCAGCGCCGCCACGGCGGCAGCGCCGAGCAACAGCCGCAGGAATTGCGCACGCGTGAGGCGGGACTGGAGCAA
>DATJBR010000216.1:0-2370 GCA_035515255.1 Lysobacter sp.
CGCGCTGCCCACCGTCGGGCGCGCGGTAGATCCGGTCGAGGATGCCGTACTGCAGGGCATCGGTGTCCTGGAACTCGTCGACCAGCGCCACCGGCCAGGCCTCGAACAGACGCTCGGCCAGGACACTTCCGCCAGCAGGCAAGGCGCGGGCAACCCGTTCGATCAACTCGTCGAAGGTGATCTGGCCGCTGGCGGTCAGGCGGTGGTGACGCCAGGTCTTGATCTGCTCGACCCAGTGCTGCCAGGCCGCGAATCTGGCTTCGTGCTTCGGCCATTGCGCCTGGTCTTTCTGATGGATCGCCAGCGGCTTCAGTGCCTCGGCAGCGTGTGCTGCGAAGGCGAGGATCTTCTGGATGTCGGGATCATCGAGATGGTCGTCGGCGATCTGATCCGATACCGGCTCGGGCGTGAGGTTGGCCAGCGACTTCGGTATCAGGTCTGGATCACGCGGCTGCGATTCGAGGAAATCGGCCAGTTGGGTCAGCGCGCTTTTGAGTGCTGTTTTTCTTGGCTGGAATATCTTCCTGCCCACCAGTTGCCGGATCGGATCGACCCAGTCCGACGACAGAACAACCTCCGGCGCCTCCGTCAACGCCCGCAGCCGCACCGACACGCCCGGGGCCGAATACGCCTTGAGGTACTGTTTCAGCTTGCCGATCGAATCGACATCCAGCACCGGCAGGCCCGACTCCGGCGCCTGGGTCTGCTGCCGCCACACGTCCTCGGCGAGGGTCTGCAGCATGCTTTCGGACGACACCAGCTCGCCCAGGCCAAAGGCGCTGCCGCTCTCGAACGGGTAGTCGACGAGGATCTTCCGGCACAGGCCGTGCAAGGTACCGATGGGCGCGAGGTCGAGCTCGGCCTGGGCCAGGCGCAGGCGCTGGATGTCGTGCTGGATGCGGTCCCGGGCCGCGGCGCCATCGTCCGTGCCGGTCCAGTGTCCGTACAGCCATTGCCGATCCACCGGGTCGCTGTCGTCCGCTTGCAGGCCGTTGTCCAGCAGGCTGCGGCCGTACCGCCCGGCCTCGATCAGACGGGCACGGATGCGCTCGCGCAACTCCCCCGCCGCCGAGTCGGTGAATGTTGTCACCACGATCTGTTTCGGCGACAAGCCCTGTTCCAGCAGCAGACGCAGGTACAGCACCGAGATCGTCCAGGTCTTGCCGGTGCCGGCGCTGGCCTCGATCAGGCTGCGGCCGCCGGCCTCCAATGGCAGGTTGCGCCAGCTGTCCGGCTGCAGCTGTTCCGTCGGGTGCTGGGCCGGGTGCTCCATTGATGCGACGGCGCTCATTCGGCGACCTCTTGTGGCACCACGAGGGTGATCAGCTCGCGCAGGCGATTGGCCGTCTCCAGCAGTGATTCGTAGCTGTCGGTGTCGTCGAACTCGCGCTCGCCGGCCAGCAGGCGACCGTAGCCCGGGGCGTAGTCGCGCTCGCCGGTATTGAAACCGCCGACCCATGATGCCCGTGCCTTCTCCGCAGACTCGGCGGCCGACCACGAGGTCCTGGGGAAATACCGCAGCGGCGCAGTCCGGGCCTCGCGATAGAAGTCGACCAGCCCTTCCACCTGATCCTCCAGCTGGGCCAGCATCCGCCGTCGCAACGCATCGTCCCCGTTGCGTACGGCCTGCATGAACGCGTCGTTCCAGACATCGAAGCCGCCTTGCCAGACGCCGATGCCACCACCCTTTTCCGGCGCAGCCACCACACAGGCCCGGACCTCGAACTTGCCGGCGGGATCGTCCAGCCGCGCCAGTGCCCATTCGAGGAAAAACGTCACCCGCTCCTTGAAGCCCAGATCCTTCTCCGCCTTGCCCGGAAACACCTCGTGGACCCAGCGCGTGCCGTCGACGTCGTAGACCTTGCGCAACTCGCCCTGCAGGCGGGCGTCGTCCGTCCCGCGCAGCGGGCGATCGATCAGCAGCGGCGTCGCTTCCGGCAACGCGGGGTCGAATAACGCGTGTCCATCGATGGTCGCCAACAACGCCGTAACCTCTTTGCGGGTTATGGCCCAGGCCTCATCGCCCACCGTCCCCGGCGGCACCATGCCGGTCAGCCGCATCCACTCCGGCACGTCTTCCGGCACCGCTTTTTCCGGTGCTGACACGGCGGTGTTGAACACGCGCTTGGCGACCTGGTCCAGTCCCTCGAATTTTGCTTCCAGCCGTTCGCGGTCGCGCAGGCGATCCTCGCTCAGCGCGTCCAGCCGCAGATGAAGCCGGTCCGCGAGCAGGTGCTTGGCGGGGTCGCGGAAATAGGCGAACACCTGTCGCAACGCGATGGACGATGACGTTTCGTCGGCCGCGTCCACGGCCGTGCCGTCGACGAAGGACCATCCGGAAAACGCCGCGCGGTCACCAGCATCCATGGC
>DATJBR010000217.1:0-5775 GCA_035515255.1 Lysobacter sp.
GCCGGAGTCGTACTTCAGGCGGGTGAACCAGAAGTCGTAGCGGCCGGCCTGCGCACGCAGCGGCCACGGCAGCGCCGCCACGGCGGCAGCGCCGAGCAACAGCCGCAGGAATTGCGCACGCGTGAGGCGGGACTGGAGCAAGGACCGGGATTCTCGAAAAGCCCCTCTCCCACTCAGGGGGAGGGGGAAAGCACTTACACCGCGTCCGACAGCGAGGTGAAGGTGAAGTCGCGCAGGCGCATCGGCGGAATCATCATCACGAAGCTCGACTCGTCGCCGGCCACGCGCACCGGTTTGCCAAGCTCGTCGATGTTGTTGAGCATGATTATTGGCGATTCGTTGAAGCGGAAATTCTTCACCGGGTGCTTGATCTGGCCGTTCTCGATGTAGAACGTGCCGTCGCGGGTCAGACCGGTGAGCAGCACGGTCTGCGGATCGACCATGCGGATGTACCAGGTGCGGGTGACCAGGATGCCTTTTTGCGTCTCGCGCACCAGATCGGCGGTGGACTTCTCGCCGCCGCTCATCAGCAGGTTGCCCGGCCGTGCGTTGGCGGTCTTGCCCTGCTTCTGCGCCCAGTAGCGCGAGTAGTTCAGGCTCGCCACCTTGCCGTTTTCGATGATCGCCACGCGGTCGCGCGGCATGCCCTCGCCGTCCCACGGCAGCACTGCCGCCTGCGGGTCGCGCGGGTCGGCGACGATGCTGACCCGCGGGTCGAACACCTGCTCGCCGAGCTTGTTGCCGCCGCCCTTTTTCGACAGGAAGCTGCGGCCCTCGTCGGCGGTGCGTGCGTCGAAGAAACGCATCATGAAGCTGATCAGACCGGCGGCTGCGGCCGGCTCCAGGATCACGGTGTACTTGCCCGGCTCCAGCGCCTTCGCCTCGGCGGACTCGGTCGCCTTGCGCATCGCGACCTGGATGTCCTGCCCGGCGCGGAAGTCGGCCGCGTCCTTGAGGCTGCGACCGACCCAGCCGGAGCCGCGTCCGTCCTCGGTGCGCACCGTGCAGGTGTAGTTGAAGTTGGTGGCCTGCTGGTAGCCGAAGTTGCCGTTGCTGTTGGCGGTGGCGACGAAGCTGTTGCCGTCGTTGAGGAAGCCGGCGGCGATCAGGCCGCTGTCACGGCAGGGCTGGATCGAGTCGGCGGCGACCTTGGCGCGGAACTCCGGGTCGATCGCGGCGGTGGATTCGCTGAAGGTCGGGCTGGCGGTGTAGGCCTGCTTGCCGATCGCCGGCATGAACTCCGGGTTCTCCGGCGCCAGCCGGGCGAGGTCCTCGGCCCGGCGCACCACGCGCGCCAGTGCGGCGTCGTCGAACTCGTTGATCGTGGCGCTGCCCACCCGCTTGCCGAAGGCCACCTGCACCGCGAGCTCGGCATTGCCGACCATGCCGCTGGTGGAGACGTTGTTGAGGGCGAAGCGGATGTTGCCGTCGAGCGATCCGCTCAGCGTGGCGGTGCATTCGTCGGCCTTGGACAGCGCGATGACCTTGTCGAGGATCGCCTTGGCTTCCTGTTCGGTGAAGATGCTCATTGCTCGGAATCTCCTTGACGGTCAGCCGAGGCTGCGCGCGGTATTGATGACGTTGATGCCGTCGAAACGGGCGGTGGACGAGCCGTGCGACACGGCCGAGACCTGGCTGGGCTGGCCCTTGCCGTCGAAGAACGAACCGCCCAGGCGGTAGTCGCGCTCGTCGGCGACGGCGCTGCAGGCATTCCAGAATTCCGGCGTGCGGATCTGGTACGCCACGTCCTCCAGCATCCCGGTGACCTCGCCGTTCTTGATCTCGTAGAACAGCTGGCCGCCGAACTGGGCGTTGTAGCGCTGCTGGTCGATCGAGAACGAGCCGTCGCCGATGATGTAGACGCCGTTCTCCACGTCCTTGACCAGCTCGGCCACGCTCAGCGGCGTCTTGCCCGGCGCCATCGACACGTTGGCCATGCGCTGGAACTGCACGGTCGACCACGAGTCGGCGTAGCAGCAGCCGTCGGACTCGGTCTTGCCGAGGATGTGGGCCTGGTCGCGGATGGTCTGGTAGTCGACGAGCTTGCCGTCGGTGATCAGGTCCCAGCGCTTGCACTTCACGCCTTCGTCGTCGTAGGCGACCGCGCCGAGGCTGCCCGGCTGGGTCTTGTCGGCGAACACGTTGACCTGCCCGCTGCCGTACTGGAAGCGCTGCTCGCGCTTGTCCAGGGTGGCGAAGCTGGTGCCGGCGTAGTTGGCCTCGTAGCCCAGCACGCGGTCCAGCTCCAGCGGGTGGCCGATGGACTCGTGGATGGTCAGCCAGGTGTGCGAGGGGTCGAGCACCAGGTCGTACTTGCCGGGTTTGACCGAAGGCGCCTTGAGCTTGTCGCGGGTGTGGCGGGCGGCGGCGACGGCGTCCTCGTGCATGTCGTACGACTTGCCGTAGACGGTGACGCCGCAGGGCAGCACGGTCTTGTCGGCGGCGTTGCCGTCCAGGTATTCGAAGCCCAGCCCCATCGGCGCGGACAGGCCGGAGCGGGTGCGGAACTTGCCGCTGGCGCTGTCGATCGCGGTGACGCTCATCGGCGCCCAGATGCGGTGCACGTCCTGGTCGATGTAGGAGCCGTCGGTGGAGGCGAAATACTTCTGTTCGTTGATCGAGAACAGGGTCGAGTTGACGAAGCTGGCGCCGGCCGCCATCGCGGCCGCGTTCACGCCCAGCAGCAGCTCAGCCTTGTGCTGGATCGGCACTTCCATCGCGTTCTTCTGGATCGGCGTACGCCAGCTGATTTCGCCGTAACCGGGCGCCTTGGCGAACTGCACCGGCTCGGTCTGCACCTTGGCGTTGGCGCGCGCGATCGCCGCGGCCTGCCGCGCGGCCTGGACCACGCCGTCGGAGGTCAGCTGGTTGGTGGCGGCAAAGCCCCAGGCGCCGTCGACGATCACGCGGATGCCGACGCCGGTGGATTCACCGTTCATCACGTTCTGCACCTTGTCCTCGCGGGTCATCACCGCCTGGCGCAGGTAGCGGCCGATGCGCACGTCGCTGTAGGTCGCGCCGGCCGCGCGCGCGGCGGTCAGGGCGTCGTCCGCCAGCCGCTTCTTCAGTGCCGGGTCGATCGTTTCCAGCAGCTGCTCGGCGGCCACGGCATTGCCGAAGAACGACGGCAACAACAGGCCGCCTGCGGTGAGCCCGGTGAGGGCGAGGAATTCACGTCGTTGCAAGGTCGTTCTCCCTTGTGTCGATGAGGTGTCGAGCAATGAGGTTCAAGTCGGGTCAGCCGAGGCTGCGGGCGGTATTGATGATGTTGATGCCATCGAAGCGGGTGGTGCTGGAACCGTGCGAGACCGCCGAGACCTGCCCGGGTTGGCCCTTGCCGTCGAAGAACGAACCGCCAAGGCGGAAGTCGCCCGCGTCGCAGATCGCGGTGCAGGCGTTCCAGAACTCCGGCGTGCGGATCTGGTACGCCGCGTCCTCGACCATGTCGGTGACCCGGCCGTTCTCGATCCGGTAGTACAGCTGGCCGCCGAACTGGGCGTTGTAGCGTTGCTGGTCGATCGAGTACGAGCCGCGGCCGTGGATGTAAATGCCGTTTTCGACGTCCTTGACCATCTCGACCACGCTCAGCGGTGTCTTGCCCGGCGCCAGCGACACGTTGGCCATGCGCTGGAACTGGATGCTCGACCACGAGTCGGCGTAGCTGCAGCCGTGCGACGCGTTCTCGCCGAGGATGTGCACCTCGTCGCGGGTCGCCATGTAGTTGACCAGCGTGCCGTCCCTGACCAGATCCCAGCGCCCGCACTTCACGCCTTCGTCGTCGTAACCGACCGCGCCCAGGCTGTAGGGCTCGGTCTTGTCGGCGGTGAAATTGACAATGTCGCTGCCCCAGCGGAAGCCGGCGTCGCGCTTGTCCAGGGTGGCGAAACTGGTGCCGGCGTAGTTGGCCTCGTAGCCGAGCACGCGGTCGAGTTCCAGCGGATGGCCGACGTTCTCGTGGATGGTCAGGAACAGGTTGGACGGGTCCAGTACCAGGTCGTACTTGCCGGGTTTGACCGATGGCGCGGTGAGCTTCTCGCGCGCCTGCTTCGCCGCGGCGACGGCATCTTCCAGCGGATCGTAGGAATGGCCGTAACCGACCACGCCGCCGGGCAGTTCGTACCGGCCTTCCGGGCGGCCGTCGAGGAACTCCCAGCCCATGCCCATCGGTGCGGACAGACCGTCACGGGTGCGGAACTTGCCGCTGGCCTTGTCGATCGCGGTGGCGGTGAACGGCAGCCAGATCCGGTGCACGTCCTGGTCGATGAACGAGCCGTCGCTGGAGGCGAAGAACTTCTGCTCGTTGACCAGAAACAGGCGCGAGGCGATGAAGTTCGCGCCGGCGTTGATCGCGGCCGCGTTCAGGCCCAGCAGCAGGTCGACCTTGTCCTGCACCGGCACCGCCATGGCGTTCTTCTTGATCGGTGTTTTCCAGTTGACCGCACCGACCCCGCGCACCGGTGCCAACTGCACCGGACGGGTCTGGATGCGCGCATTGGCGCGTGCGATCGCGACCGCCTGCCCGACCGCCGCCAGCACCGCGGCCGGCGTCGCCAGATTGGTCGCAGCGAAGCCCCAGGCGCCGTTGACGATCACCCGGATGCCGACTCCGGAGGACTCGGTATTGCTGATGTTCTGTACCTGGGCCTCGCGGGTGATGACCGACTGGTTGAGGTAGCGCCCGACGCGCACATCGCAATAGCTGGCGCCGGCCCGTTTCGCCGCGTCCAGCGCCGCCTCGGCCAGCGTCGTGTTGCGGCCCACATCGCCGGGTGCGAGCAACTGCTCGGCGGCGATCAGGCGCGAGTGCGGCAGCAGCAGGCCGGCCAGACTCATTCCGGACAGCGCGAGAAACTCACGTCGTTGCACAGCGTACGATCCCCCAGGGACGGCAGCCGGACGTAACGCCGGTTGCCATGGACAGGCCTTCGACTCTCGACGGCCGTCGACAGGGGCACAAGTGACTGCGGTCATGGTCGACTGTGCCGACTTCGTCGGTATCGATCCGTCGGTATCGACCTGCCCCTGCGGATGTCCCGCCGGCACCTTGAGGCGCATGCGATGAACCACGACAACCACGACAAACCGTTTTCGCCATCCTGCGAACGCAACCGCGAGCCGATCCTGGCGGTGTTGCGTACGCACTTCGCCGATCGCCGCCACGTGCTGGAGATCGGCAGCGGCACCGGCCAGCATGCGGTGCATTTCGCCGCCGCGATGCCATGGCTGGTCTGGCAGTGCAGCGACCGCGCGGAGCATCTGCCGGGCATCCGGCAATGGCTGGCCGAGGCCGCGTTGCCGAACACGCCCGAGCCGTTGGTGCTTGATGTGGCGACCGATCCGTGGCCCCTGCCTTTGCTCCCTCTCCCGCCTGCGGGAGAGGGTTGGGGTGAGGGCACGCGAAGCGCCGCAAGAGGTACCGCAATGAGGGAAGGGGTAGCAACGTTCGATGCGGTCTTCAGCGCCAACACGCTGCACATCATGGGCTGGCCGGAGGTGGAGGCGTTCTTCGCCGGCATCGACCGCGCGCTGCCGCCGGGCGAACCAGCGGCGCCGCCGACGGCGACGCTGGTGGTGTACGGACCGTTCAATTACGCCGGGCGATACACCAGCGACAGCAACCGTGCGTTCGACGGCTGGCTGCAGGCGCGCGACCCGCGCTCGGCGATCCGCGATTTCGAAGCGGTCGACGCACTGGCGCGCGCGATCGGCCTGCGGCTGGTCGAGGACGTGGCGATGCCGGCGAACAACCGCTGCCTGGTGTGGGTGCGGTAGCCG
>DATJBR010000218.1:0-3290 GCA_035515255.1 Lysobacter sp.
CGCGGACTGCATCCTGCTGATCGTCGCCGCGCTGGAAGACGGGCCGATGGTGGAGATGGCCAACCTCGCCCACGAGCTGGGCATGGACGTACTGATGGAAATCCACGACATCGACGAACTGGAGCGCGCGCTGCAGACCGATTGCGAACTGGTCGGCATCAACAACCGCAACCTGCGGACCTTCGAGGTTTCGCTGGACACCACCATCGACCTCAAGGCGGCGATCCCGGCCGACCGCATCGCGGTCACCGAGAGCGGCATTGCCACCCGCGAGGATGTCGCGTGTCTGCGGGCGGCGGGGGTGGAGACATTCCTTATCGGCGAGAGCTTCATGCGCGAAGCCGATCCGGGGGCCGCGCTGCAGCGGTTGTTCGCGCCATGAGCGCGACCGGGCCAGCGGACTTGCCCCGCTCGTATCCGTCGGTGGATGAAGGTGCTCCGCTGGTGGTGTTCGACTTCGACCACACCCTGTACGACGGCGATTCCGGCGGTCACCTGTTCCGCTGGCTGATCCAGCGCACCTGGTGGCGGATGGTGCTGGCCCTGCTGATCGCGCCGCTGTTCGGCCCGATGGTGGCGTTCCTGCCGACCCGGCGCGTCGGGATCTCCGGCTTCGTCTGGGCCGGCACTGTCGGCCTGCATCGGCCGCGCGACCTCGATGCCGAGATCGACCGCTATGTCGCGTTGCACGGCGGGCAGATCCGCCCGCGCCTGCTGCCGATCGCGCTGGATGTCCTGCACCGCCATCGCGAGGCCGGCGACCGGGTCGTCGTCGCCACCGGCGCGCCGCCGGAACTCGCGCGCGCGATCCTCGCCTTCGTCGCCCATCAGGACGTGCCGGTGGTCGGCACCCAGGTCGGCCCGCGGCTGGGCGGCATCGGCGCCACCCGCCACTGCCATTTCGAGATGAAGATGACGATGCTGCGCGACGCGGGGTTCACCGCCCCCGTCGCGATCGCCTATTCCGACAGCAGCGCCGACCTGCCGCTGCTGTTGGCCGCGCAGAAACCGGTGGTGGTGAACCCGAAAGCGCGCCGGGTCGGGATGTTCCGCAAGGTGTTGCCCGCCGGCACGCCGATCCTCAACTGGGGCTGCGTGGACCGGGCAGGGGAGCCTGTGGCGTAGACAGGCAGCCAGGCGCTGAATCGAAGCCCTTGTAGGAGCGACGTAAGTCGCGATCAGTGGAACTGACGCAGGCGGGTCACTATCCAATCGCGACTTGCGTCGCTCCTACCAAGGCCAGGGCAGAACCAAGCCGGGCCGCATCAGCGCGAGTGGGGGGGCGGCAAAAAAACGGGCGACCCGCAGGCCGCCCGATTGTGTTTCTGCCGGTAGCCGTCGCCGTTGTCAGCGTGTTCCGTACAGCACCACGGTCTTGCCGCGTGCATGCAGCTTGCCATCGGCCTGCAGTTTCTTCAGTACGCGACCGGCCATCTCGCGCGAACAGCCGACCAGGCGCGACAGCTCCTGTCGCGATACCCGCAACTGGGTGCCATCGGGATGACTCATCGCCTCGGGCTCGCGCGCCAGGTCGTGCAGGGCGCGGGTGATGCGGTCGGTGACGTCGAGGAATGCCAGCCGGCCGGCCTTCCGGCTGGTGTCGAGCAGGCGCTGGGATATCTGCGCGGCGATCGAGTACAGCAGTTTGGGGGCGTCCGGGGCCAGGCGCGACAACATCAGGTCGTACAGGCGTTCGTGGCCGATCTCTGCCAGTTCGCATGGCGTGCGGGTGCGCAGGATCACCTCGCGCTGGTCGCTCTCGACAAACAGCCCCAGTTCGCCGACGAACTCGCCGGGGCCGAAGTAGCCCAGCACCAGTTCGCGGTCATCGTCCTCCTCGGTGATGATGCTGACCGATCCCGACACCACGTAGTACAGCGTGCTGGCGGGATCACCCGGCCGGAACACGTCCGTGCGCGACGGATAACGCCGACGGTGGCAGTGGGCAAGGAAGCGTTCGATCGTTGCGCCATCGGGCATCAACGGGCTGTTGGTTCGGCGCAGTACAGTCAAGGTATCTACCCGGGTGGCTGACATGGCGATGATTAAGGTTATTCAGGAAGCTTAGGGTGAAGTGGCGTTAAGAGGCAAACTTTGCCCTCTGGTGGCACGGAGGGGGCGATTTTGTGACCAGCACCCTGCGGTCGCATTTTCAACCCGTCCCCAATTGCCGCATAATCGCGCCCTCTCGCCATGTCCGGATAAAAGCATAGTGGTCAAGCCGTTGCCGCGCCTGAGGTTGCAGGGTTTCAACAACCTCACCAAAGCGCTCTCGTTCAACATCTATGACGTCAGTTTTGCCGCCTCGGAAGAGGAGCGGCAACGCTACATCGAGTACATCGACGAGGAGTACAACGCCGATCGCCTGACCCAGATCCTGACGGATGTGGCGGACATCATCGGTGCCAACATCCTCAACATCGCGCGCCAGGACTACGATCCGCAGGGCGCGTCGGTGACGATCCTGATCTCCGAGGAACCGGTGATCGACAAGTCCGATGCCAAGGGCGTGATCTCCGAGGCGGTGGTCGCGCACATGGACAAGTCGCACATCACCGTGCACACGTATCCGGAGACGCATCCCGACAGCGGCATCGCGACCTTCCGCGCCGACATCGACGTGGCGACCTGCGGCGTGATCTCGCCGCTGAAGGCGTTGAACTACCTGATCGAGAGCCTGGAATCCGACATCGTGGTGATGGACTACCGGGTGCGCGGCTTCACCCGCGACATCAAGGGCAAGAAGCACTACATCGATCACCGGATCAACTCGATCCAGGACTACCTGGCCAAGAACATCAAGTCGCGCTACGAGATGCTCGACGTGAACGTCTACCAGGAAAATATCTTCCATACGAAGATGCATTTGAAGGACTTCGACCTGGACCAGTACCTGTTCGAGGAGAAGGCGCGCAACCTGTCGTTCAAGGAGCGCATGAAGATCGAGGCGCGGCTGAAGCGCGAGATCGAGGAGCTGTACCACGGGCGCAACCTGGTCGACTGATCAGGCCGACAGGCTCCAGGCAACGCACGCGAAGCGCCGGCAATCCCGGCGCTTCTGCTTTCCGGCTTCGGCGACCCGGCGACGGGCAGAAGAGCGGGGTTGCGGAGACGGAAGCGTGCCCGCACAGGCATTGCTCCAGCCTCCGTCGGCGCAATCCTGCGCCGAGTCGGCCGCCGGCCATCCATGGCCGGCTGTTACGCAATACCTGTGCGGGCCCACTTCCTTCGCGGCAATCATCAGGACCGCCGGTGCGCCCTACACCCGGTACGCGATTGTCTTCATCACC
>DATJBR010000219.1:0-4978 GCA_035515255.1 Lysobacter sp.
GTTAACTGAAGCCATGGACAGACTCAGCCTCATCGGCACCGTACTCGCCCTGATCGCCCTGGTCGGCGGCAGCCTGTTGAAAGGCGCCGGCCTGGCCGGGCTGTGGTCGCCCGCGGCGTTCGTGGTCGTGATCGTCGGCACGGTGGCCGCGATCCTGGTGCAGACGCCGATGGACACCTTCATGCGGGCGATGAAGATCGTGCGCTGGGTATTCCGTCCGCCTTCCCACGACCGCCCGGCGCTGATCGCCAAGATCGTCGAATGGAGCACCATCGCGCGCCGCCAGGGCCTGCTCGGGCTGGAGCCGGAAGTGGCCGTGCAGGACGACGCCTTCGTGCGCAAGGGCCTGCAGATGGTGGTGGACGGCGTGGAGCCCGAATCCATCCGCCAGATGCTCGAGATCGAACTGCACGGCCAGGCGCAGCGCGACCTCGCCGCGGCCAAGGTGTTCGAGGGCATGGGCATCTACGCGCCGACCCTGGGCATCGTCGGCGCTGTGCTCGGACTCATCGCGGTGATGAAGAACCTGGCCGACCCGAGCAAACTCGGCTCCGGCATCGCCGCGGCATTCACCGCCACCATCTACGGCATCGGCTCCGCCAACCTGGCGCTGCTGCCGGCGGCCGCCAAGTTGAAGGGTCTGATCAACCACCAGGCCGAAGAACGCGAAATGGTGATCGAAGGCCTGATCGCGATCGCCCAGGGCGAGAACCCGCGCAACATCGAAACCCGCCTGAACGGCTACGTGCACTGACATGGCCCGGCGCGTGCAGCACGAAGAGCATCAGAACCATGAGGCATGGGCGATCCCCTATGCCGACCTGATGACCCTGCTGCTGGCGTTCTTCGTGGTGATGTACGCGATCTCGTCGCTCAACGAAGGCAAGTACCGGGTGCTGGCCGACTCGCTGTCCTCCGCCTTCGGTGGCCCTCCGCGCACGGTCAGCCCGATCCAGGTGGGCAAGACCCAGTTGCGCGGCTCCGCCTTCGACCGCCCCTCGATCCAGACCGCCGCCTCCAAGGCCGGCCCGGCGGCCGCCACGCCGATCAATTCACCGCGCATGCTGCAGGTGCTGGACATGCCGACCTTCGGCCACCAGCAACGCAGCGCGCAGGCCGAGGCGGCGGCCGAGGCGGCCGAGGCGGCCACCCTCATCGAGCTGGAGAGCCGTCGCCAGGGCGAGCTGCATCAACTCGGGCAGCGCATCCAGGAAGCCCTGGCCGAGCTGGTACGCAACAAGCTGGTGACCGTGCGGCGCGGACCGACGTTCCTTGAGGTCGAGATCCAGAGCGACATCCTGTTCGCCAGCGGCGTGGCCCAGCCGAGCCCGCTGGCGGTGGAGACCGTCCGCAAACTGGCCAACATCCTGCGCGACGAGCCCAACGCGGTGCGCGTGGAGGGTTACACCGACGACATGCCGATCGCCACCGCGCGGTTCCCTTCCAACTGGGAACTGTCCGCGGCGCGCGCCGGCAGCGTGGTGCACGAGATGATCGCCTCCGGCGTGCACGCCGCACGCCTGGCCATCGTCGGCTACGGCGAGTACCAGCCGGTGGGCGACAACAGCACCGTCGAAGGACGCAATGCCAACCGCCGCGTGCTGCTGGTCATCCTGGCCTCGCCACAGGGCCCGGACGCGATTACTGCGCCACTGCCGCCGGCGGTGGCGGCAACCGGACAGCCTCCGACGCAGGTGCCGCCGGCCGCCGGCGAGGTCGCGCTGGTTCCCCTGCTACCCATGACGACAACGACGCCCGAGCGTCCCATCACGAACTCCGGAGCCGGCTGACATGCAGACCTGGGCCATAGCCAACCAGAAAGGCGGCGTGGGCAAGACCACCACCTCGCTGTGCCTGGCGCGCGGACTGGCCACGATGGGGCACCGCGTGCTGCTCATCGACCTGGACCCGCACGCCTCGCTGACGCGTGCCTTCGGCGTGCCCGCCGACCCGCCGCCCGCGGGCACCCACGACGTGTTCTCCAACTTCAGCGTGGAGCTGTCGACCCTCTCGCGTCGCACCGAGATCGACGGCCTGTTGCTGGTGGCCGCGCAACCCGCGCTGGCAACGCTGGAACGTCGCGGTGCGACCCAGCCCGGGCTGGGCCTGTCGCTGGGCCGCGCGCTGCACGCCGCGCGTGGCGGCTACGACTATGCCCTGCTCGACTGTCCGCCCACGCTCGGCCTGCTGATGGTCAACGCGCTGGCCGCGGCCGATCGGCTGATCGTCCCCACCCAGACCGATCCGCTGGCGATGCACGGGCTGACCGACATGCTGCGCACCGCGGACATGGTCGAGCGCTCGCGCCGGCGACCGCTGCCGCGGCACATCCTGCCGACGCTCTACGACCGCCGGACCCGCGCCGGGGTGCTGGTACTGGAGCAACTGCACGACCGCTACGAAGGTCTGGTCTGGCCCAAGGCGGTGCCGATGGACACGCGCCTGCGCGACGCCATGGCCTTGACCACCGAGACCGCGCCCACAGGCCGCGGCGCGGACGCCTACCGCTCCGCCCTGAACTGGCTGCTCAACGCCCTGCCGGCGCAGCAGAAAGCGGCATGAGCGCGCAGATGGTCGACGCCTACCTGGACGAGCTGCTGGCTCCGCTGGAGGAGGCCCGGATTCAAGGCGAATCCGGGAGCGCCTACGAGAACCAGGCTGCGAACGCGGCTGAAAACCAGGCCGAGCCTCAAGCCGGACTCCAGACAGACGCTCAGACCGACGCCCGGGTCGAAAGCGGTTTCGAGGCCGACTTCGCGGCGGAAGCGGCGGCCTTCGCCGAAGCGGCGGCCGTTGCCGAGGCAGCCACCGCGCATGCACCCGCAACTCCGCCCGCGCAGTGGCCGGCGCCGGAAGCCGCGCTCGCGCCTGCCCCTCTGCCCGAACCGGACATCGCCGAGCCCGTGCAGCCCCCGACGCCACCGGCACCCGTGCAGGAAATCGTGCCCCAACCGATGTCACGCCAGCTCCCGGCAGCGACACCCTCGGCGAACCAGCACGCACCGGCACCCGTGCGGGCGTCCCACAACACCTCCGGCAACCGCTGGCTGCGCGCCGCGCTGGGCGACGACCGCTATGCGTTCGAGCTGCTGCGCGTGCAGGAAGTAGTGCGCATGAGCCCGATCATCGCCCTGCGCGGCACCGCCAACGCGATGCTGGGCGTGATGAACCTGCGCGGACGGATCGTCCCGGTGTTCGATCTCGCACGCTGGCTGGGCACCGGCCGGGTCGATCCCGACGAGCACGCCCGCATCATCGTGGTGGAGCGCGACGACGAGTTGATCGGCGTACTGGTCTCCGCGGTGGACGACGTGGTGACCCTGTCGCGCGAGCACATCGAGCCGCCGCTGCCGGGCACCGACCCGGGCGGCGTGGTCGGCGTCGCCCGCGTCAGCCGGCTGCCGACGGTACTGCTGGACGCCAATGCCCTGTTCGAATGAATCTGCCGGATGAGTCTGTTGAATGAGCTTGCCGAAGGAGCCGGCGTTTCCGCCGTCATGCCGGCGCTCCGACAACGCCATGCTCCGTATTCCTCAAGTCTCCGCATGCCCTGCCGTTAAACCTTTCGACCGCACCGGCTGCCCATCCCCATGAATGAACTTTCGCTACAGCCCGACCTGGGCATCGAACACGTTGCCGAACTGCGCGCCGCACTGGCGCCGCACTTCGACGATGCCGGCCCGATCGCCCTCGCCGGCGACCGCGTCGAACGTGTCCACACCGCCGGGCTGCAACTGCTGCACGCCTTCGTCCGCGACCGCGCCAGCGCCGGACGCGCCACCACCATCACCCTCGCCTCCCCGGCCCTGGTCGATGCCGCCCGCGTACTCGCGCTGGCCGGCAGCCTGGGACTGGAGTCGCAGGCCGACAGGCCCGACGGCCCTGAACACAACGGAGATCCCGCATGAGTGCCCAGCTGTTGATCGTCGACGATTCCACCTCCATGCGGCAGATGGTCGCCTTCGCGTTGTCGTCGGGCGGCTACACCGTGCGCGAGGCGGAAGACGGCCAGGCCGCGCTGGACATCGCCAGGACCACCCGTTTCGACGCCGTGGTGACCGACGTCAACATGCCGCGCATGGACGGAATCGAACTGATCCGCCAGTTGCGCCAGCTGCCCGACTACAAGTTCACCCCGCTGCTGATGCTGACCACCGAGTCGGGCGGCGACAAGAAGCAGGAAGGCCGCGCCGCCGGCGCCACCGGCTGGCTGGTCAAGCCGTTCGATCCCGAGCAGCTGCTCGCCACGGTTCGCAAGGTTCTCGCCTGACACCATGGACATCACCCAGTTCCACGCCGCGTTCTTCGAGGAAAGCCGTGAAGGCCTGCAAGCCATGGAAGCCGGCCTGCTGCGCCTTGAGACCGACCTGGAGCCGGGCACGGAACCGGGCACCGTCGCCGGCGACACCATCAACGTCATCTTCCGCGCCGCCCACTCGATCAAGGGCGGAGCGGCCACGTTCGGCTTCCGCGACGTCACCGACCTGACCCACCTGCTGGAGACATTGCTGGACGAAGCGCGCGCCGGCCGCCGCCGACTCGACCCCGTCGCCATCGATGCGCTGCTGGACTCGGTGGACGTGCTGCGCGGATTGCTGGCCGTGGCCGAACACGGCGGCCAGACCGACCAGCAGGCCATGCGCCGCGCGCGTGCCGGGCTGGACCGCCTGTTGGCGGAGGAAGCCGTCGATGCGCCGGGCGCTGCCGGAGATACCGACGACGCCGGCGACCCCGAACACTGGCGCATCGGCTTCCGCCCGGAAACCTCGTTGTTCATGACCGGCAACGACCCGCTGCGGATCCTGCGCGAACTCGGCAGCCACGGCGAGGTGACCGCGACCTGCCTGGACGACCGCCTGCCGGCGTTCGACGTGCTCGACCCGTTCGAGGCACACCTGGCCTGGGACCTGATGCTGCCCGGCACCGTGTCGCGCGCCGCCATCGACGAGGCGTTCGCGTGGGTCGAGGACCAGTGCGA
>DATJBR010000220.1:0-1972 GCA_035515255.1 Lysobacter sp.
CCTGCATTCGAGAGAAATCCGCAATGACCCGCACGCGTACCCGGAACGCTGTCCATCCATCGCAACTCGATCGGCGAATGATGCGGGCGGGATCCCCGCTGCTCGTTGCCCTGTTATGCGCGATGGTGTTTGGCGGCTGCCAGCCCACTCCCGACCCGGAGGCCGTGCGCGCCGAGCAGGCCGCCGCGGCCGAACAGAAGGCCGAAGCGATGGCGCAACAGTTCGACGAGCAGTTCGCGGCGGAGAACTGGGATCTGGCCAAGGCGCACGGCGACGTATTGTTCGCCGAGTATCCCGACAGCCTGGCCGCCGAGCGGATCCGGAAGCGGCATGCGGAGGCGGCGGAGAAGGCTTTCGCCATCCGTGAGGCACGCCGAACGGCCGCGCTATGGGCCTACCAGAGCCAGCCGGTCGGCAAGAAGCAGCAGTTGTCGGCGGCCATCTATGCCCGCGAGAACGTCGAGACCGATGGCGCCGTCGCGCGCCCGGTGCGGCTGATCTTCCGCGACCATCCCGAGTGGGGCCGCAGCAGCTACCTGGTGCTGGAAGCGGGGGATTTCGACTGCTACCGCGGCTGCAAGCTCAAGGTCACCGCCGATGACGTCACGCGGACGATGGCCGGCAGCCGGCCGAAGACCGACGAGGCGATCGCGATGTTCGTCGAAGACGAGAAGACCCTGTGGAAGCTGGCCAAGGGCGCGGACGTGCTGTCGATCGAGTTCCCGGTCAAGGCCGGCGGCACGCGCAGCGCGGTGTTCGAGGTCGGCGGGCTGGACCCGCAGCGGTTGCCGGGCTGGAACTGAGGCGAGCGCCCCCATCCGCCTGCGGGCACCTTCCCCCGCGGGCGGGGGAAGGAAGTGGAATCCACAAGCCGCTTCGCCGCCCGGGCTCGCCTTCCTCCGTGGGGAAGGAAGCATTACGGAATGACCGGTCCCGCTACTTTCCAATAGGCGATGGACAGGCAGTCGCGATTCCAGGAGTCGCGTGACCGCGCCTCTTTACCTTCCCCTGCTTCAGCGGGGGAAGGTGCCCGCAGGGCGGATGGGGGCAGCCAAGGCAGCCTCGCGGAACCTTCCCTTACAGCGCGTAACCGAACTGCTGGCGGAACTGGCCGGCGAAGTCGTCGTAGTCGAAGCGCTGGTTCTGGGTGCCGGGGTGCTCGACTTTCAGCGCCCCCATCAGGTTGCCGATACGACCGATCGTCAGCCAGTCGTAGTTCTTCTGGATGCCGAAGATCAGGCCGGCGCGGAACGCGTCGCCGCAACCGGTCGGGTCGGTGATGCGGCGCTCGTGCGCTGGCGGGACGTCGTGGATCTGGCCGTCGGCATGGATCACCGCGCCCTTCGGCCCGCGCGTGGCGATGTAGGCCTTCACCTTGCTGGCGATCTCTTTCTCGCTCCAGCCGGTGCGTTCCTGCAGCAGGTTGGACTCGTAATCGTTGACGGTGACGTAGTCGGCCTGCTCGATGAACGCGCGCAGCTCTTCGCCATTGAACAGCGGCATGGCCTGGCCCGGATCGAAAATGAAGGGAATGCCGGCTTCGGCGAACTCGTTCGCGTTCTGGATCATTCCTTCATAACCGTCCGGGCTGACGATGCCGATGCTGACGCCGGGCACGTCGCGCACGTGGTTCTCGTAGGAGCGCATCATCGCGCCCGGGTGGAAGGCGGTGATCTGGTTGTTGTCGTGGTCGGTGGTGATGAACGCCTGCGGGGTGAACAGCTCGTCGATGACCTTGACGTGCTCCAGGCGGATTTCCTGCTGCTCGAACCACTCCCGGTACGGGCCGAAGTCCTGGCCCACGGTCGCCATCGGCACCGGGTCGCCGCCGAGCAACTTGAGGTTGTAGGCGATGTTGCCGGCGCAGCCGCCGAACTCGCGGCGCATGCGCGGCACCAGGAACGAGACGTTCAGGATGTGCACCTTGTCCGGCAGGATGTGGTTCTTGAACTGGTCGGGGAACACCATGATG
>DATJBR010000221.1:0-1822 GCA_035515255.1 Lysobacter sp.
CCGAAGACACCGCCAGCGCTCTGGCCCAGGGCGGTATTGCCGCCGCGCTCGGCGAGGGCGACAGCGTCGAGGCGCACGTCCGGGACACGCTGACGGCCGGTGCGTCGTGCAATGAACCGGAGCCGGTCCGCACGCTGGCCGCCGGTGCCGCCGACGCGGTCGCGTGGCTGGAGACGCAGGGCGTGGCCTTCGACCGCGATGCCGATGGTCTGTTGCTGGGACGGGAGGGAGGGCACGGCGCGGCCCGCGTCGTGCACGCCGGGGGCGATGCCACCGGCGCGGGCGTGATGGCGGCATTGTCGGCGGCGGCCCTGCGCGCGCCGCACATCCACTGGCGCGGGGGCGTGGATGTGGATGCGTTGCGGCTGCGCGCAGGCCGCGTGGCGGGGGTGCGCTGGCGACACTGCGGCGGAGATGACGGACACGACAGCGAGTGGGTGGACACCGACACCGTGGTGCTGGCGACGGGCGGGATCGGCGCGTTGTTCGAGCGCACCACCAACCCGGCGGGTGCGGACGGCGCGGCGCTGGCGTTGGCGCTGGCCGCCGGCGCACAGCCGCGCGACCTGGAGTTCATCCAGTTCCACCCCACCGCGCTGGACGTGCGGGCCGGCTCGCTGCCGCTCGTCACCGAAGCACTGCGCGGCGCGGGCGCGCGCTTGCTGGACGTGGCGGGCCGGCCGCTGATGGACGGCGTGCACCCGTTGGGCGACCTCGCCCCGCGTGACGTGGTGGCGCGCCAGGTCTGGCAGGCCCGGAACGAGGGCGGACTGGTCAGGCTGGACGCGCGCCGGCTCGGGATCTGCTGGCAGTGTGAATTCCCGACCGTGCTGGCGGCCTGCATCGCGCATGGCATCGACCCGCGGGTCAGCCCGATTCCGGTCACGCCGGCGGCGCATTTCCACATGGGTGGTCTGGCGGTCGACGACCTCGGCCGCACCACGCTGGCGGGCCTGCATGCGGTGGGCGAAGCGGCCTGCAGCGGCGTCCACGGTGCGAACCGGCTGGCCAGCAATTCGCTGCTGGAAGGCGTGGTGTTCGGCCGCCGCCTCGGCGCGCACCTGGCATCGAGCGGTGCGGCGGATGCAGGCGATGCCGGTGCCGGCGAGACCTTGCAGATCGAGCGGGGGCCGGGTCTGGGCGCGGACGGCCTGCGCGAGCTGCGCGCCTTGATGTGGCACGCGGCCGGCCCGGTGCGTTCGACCGGACGCTTGCAGGAGGCAGTCGCACGCACCACCGTGATGGGTGAGGCGGGCTGGCAGGCGCGGCTGGCCAACGCAATTCTGCTCGCGGCGTTGCAGCGTCGCACCAGCGTCGGTGCGCACTGGCGCAAGGAGGCGGCGGTTTCCCCAGCGGCGAGCGGCGGCGCTGACATCAACACGGCCGCCCACTGATGCCAACCGGGCAGCCTGAGCCGCCACGACGCCGCCTCCATTCGCCAACAAGCGGGGTCACGGCATGGATACGCCGTCGTATGGAAAGCAGCCGTTGATACGCGTCAACACATTCTTTGCGCCAAACCGGCAAAATCCATGGTTTCCCCTCGTTGCGTGAAAACATGAATCGACCTTCTTCGTTCGACTACGAGCAGTTGCTGGCCTGCGGCCGTGGCGAGATGTTCGGCCCGGGCAACGCGCGTCTGCCTGCTCCGCCGATGCTCATGTTCGACCGCATCACCCAGATCACCACCGACGGCGGCAAGTACGGCAAGGGCTTCGTCCGCGCCGAGATGGATATCCGTCCCGACCTGTGGTTCTTCCCCTGCCACTTCGAAGGCGACCCGGTGATGCCCGGCTGCCTCGGGCTGGATGCGATGTGGCAG
>DATJBR010000222.1:0-3941 GCA_035515255.1 Lysobacter sp.
CACGATCCGGCCATCGTCCAGGACACGGTCACCCACTACCGGCTTGCCGTCAGGCGACATATGCGCGGCGAAGATCGCGTCCGAGACGCCCGGCGCGATCAACGGCGCGCCGCGCGGCACGCCCGGCAACGCCTCCGGAGCAGGCAGTGATTCCTTCTCCGCCAATGCGGCCAGGGTTTCACCTCCCTTCACGCGCGCCAGCAACGCCGCTGCGCGCTCGCTGGCAGCCTTCCGCTGACGTTCGGCCCGGATCGCGGCAACCACCTGGTCGCTTACCTGACTCAACGGCTGCGCCTGTTCCGGCGTGTGGTCGAGCACCCGGATCCAGACGTTGTGACCCGGCGAGATCTCGATCGGGTCGCTGACCGTTGCGTCCTGGATCAACACCTCGGAAAACGCCGCACGCTTCAGCGCAGGGCTGGCGGCGATGCCTTCATTCGACTGCGCGTTGAACGGGCCGAGCTTCTGCACGGTCAGGTTGGCCGCTGCCGCCGCCGGTGCCAGCGCACCGGGGTTCTGCAGCACCGCATCGACCACGCGGCTGGACAGGTCGTTGAACACCCGCTCGCGATCGGCCTCGGCCTGCTCCCGCACCAACGCATCGCGAACCTGCTCGAACGATTCCTGCTCGCCGGCCTTGATCTCGCGCAACTTGAGCACGTGCCAGCCAAATTCGGTCTTCACCGGATCGCTGATCTGGCCCGGCTGCATCGCGAACAGCGCGCTTTCCAGCGGCGCAGGCATCGTGTCCTTGCCAACCCAGCCCAGATCGCCGCCAGCGGCCTTCGAGCCTGTGTCATCGCTTTCGGCCGCCGCCAGGGCCGCGAAATCCGCCCCTTCGGCACGCGCTTTGGCGGCCAGCCCGCGCGCCTTCGCTTCGGCCGCTTCGCGGGTCGCGGCGTCCGCGTTTTCGTCCACTTCCACCAGGATGTGCGATGCCAGACGCTGCTCCTGATCGGCGAATTTCTCGTGCTCCTGGTCGTAACGATGACGCAAGGTTTCCTCGTCCGCCGGCGGTGGAGCGGGCATGGTGTTCGCATCCAGCGAGATGTACTCGATGCTGACGCTCTCGGGGGCGCGGTAGTCGTCCAGATGGGCGTCATACCAGGCCTGGATATCAGCCTGTGGAACCGGCTCGCCCATCCCTGCGTCCGCCAGGGACGGCAGGACCATCAAGGTGACGTCGCGCTGCTCGCCCATCAGCTTGATCAAACGGTCCATTTCCGGCGCGGTGATGAAGTTGCTGCTGGCGATCGCATTCATCACCAGCCCTTGCTCCAGACTCTCGCGCACCACCCGGTCGAACTGGGACGGCGTCTGCGGGGGCACCTGGGACGCCAGGGCCAGCTGATAGCGTTGGGGGTCGAACCGGCCATCGACCTGGAACGCCGGGATCCGCTGGATCTCGTCACGCACCATGGCGTCGCTGACCGCCACGCCCGCCGCTTCGGCAGCCATCGACTGCACCCGCTGGTCGATCAGCCCCTCAAGCACCGCGCGCTTGTTGGCGACATCCTCGAACGCCCGCGCGTCGAACGCATCGCCCTGCTCGGCACGCTGCTGCTGGCGCACCTGCTCAAAGCGGTTGCGGAACTCCTCGGTGCCGATTTCCTCATGCCGCCAGAACACCGACGCCGGCCAGAACGAGGGTGCGGAAGACCACCAGGTCGGCGGTGCCTTGATGGCCGCAACGGTGCTGCTGCCGCCCTGGACCATGTACTGCTCCAGTCCGAACAACGCGAAGGGGACGATCAAAATGCCGAGGATCGTCATGGCGATCCAGCCGGTGGTCTTGTCTCGGAGTTTCTGCAGCATGATCCAGTCGTGTCAGGTCGGAAGCCGGACAGTTTACCGTGGATGGGCTTCAGAGGTTCAGCACGCCAAAAGGCATGCATGCCCACACCTGGCAGCAGGCGGGAACTGCATCGGGCAGGCGGATGGGCACGATGGCAAGGCACGCAGGCCATCAATAAAAAAGGGCACCGTTTCCGGTGCCCTTCGGGTGCAGCTGGCGGAGTGGACGGGACTCGAACCCGCGACCTCCGGCGTGACAGGCCAGCATTCTAACCAACTGAACTACCACTCCGCGTCTTGAACATCTTTCCAGCGGGACGAATGACTCCGGTGGACCCGGGAAACAACCGTCTCACTCAAAGCAAACCCCTCGATCACTCGGGGGGCTTGGGTGCAACTGGCGGAGTGGACGGGACTCGAACCCGCGACCTCCGGCGTGACAGGCCAGCATTCTAACCAACTGAACTACCACTCCGCACTTGAACGCTTTCTACCCGGTGCTTGGTGGGTGCTGAGGGTTTCGAACCCCCGACCCTCTCCGTGTAAAGGAGACGCTCTACCACTGAGCTAAGCACCCTGTATTACAGACCCGATGCCAACAGCAGGCACCGGCGGGCCAGCCACTTAGTTTACAGCGTCCTTCAGGGCTTTGCCAGCCTTGAACGCCGGATTTTTCGACGCCTTGATCTTGATGGCCTCGCCGGTCTTCGGATTGCGGCCCTGACGGGCAGCACGCTTGCGAACTTCGAAAGTGCCGAAGCCGACCAGCGTGATCGTCTCGCCCTTCTTCAGCGTCTTGGTGATGACACTGATCACGGCATCAACGGCACCGGCGGCATCGGTCTTGGACAGCTCTGCAGCCTCGGCGACAGCAGCAACAAAATCACCCTTGTTCATTCGTTTGGACTCCCTGAGCGGATTTGACCGCGATGTTCTTGAAATCGAAATTGCCACCGCACCGGCGGCCCTCCGATCGACCTTGCCGCATCGCAGTCCCCGGCGGGGTTTGTGCGACACGGTTGCCCGTCGTTATACCAGCGGGATTTTGGACGCGCAAGGCGGAAACCCAGCAATGACGCGGGTTTCAGCCGATTCTGCGAATTTCACGTCAACCAGCGCGATCAATGCTTGACCCCGGCACGCGCCACACGCTCGCTCTTGCGCGGCGCGGGCAAGCCCTCCTGCCCTGCCGGCGGCAGTGGCGTGAGCGGCGTCAGCGGGCGTTCCAGCGCGACATCCAGCACCTCGTCGATCCAGCGGGCAGTCACGATCTTGAGGCCTTCGCTCACGCTCTTGGGCAGATCGACCAGATCCTTCTTGTTTTCCTCCGGAATGATCACGGTGGTGATCCCGCCGCGCAGTGCCGCGAGCAGCTTTTCCTTGAGTCCGCCGATCGGAAGCACCCGGCCGCGCAGGGTGATCTCACCGGTCATCGCCACTTCCGCCTTGACCGGATTCCTGGTCAACGTGGACACCAGTGCGGTGACCATCGCGATACCTGCGCTCGGGCCGTCCTTCGGCGTCGCGCCTTCGGGCACATGCACATGGACATCGTGCTTCTGCAGGAAGTCCAGGTCGATGCCGAGGCGTTCGGTCCGCGCACGCACAACCGACAAGGCCGCCGATGCCGACTCCTTCATCACGTCGCCGAGTTGACCAGTCAGAAGCAACTGGCCCTTGCCGGGCACCAGCGTGGTTTCGACCTGCAGCAACTCGCCACCGACCTCGGTCCACGCCAGCCCGGTGACCAGACCGATTTCGTTCTGCTCCTCGGCACGCCCGAAATCGAACCGGCGCACGCCGAGGTATTTGTCCAGGTTCTTGGCCGTGACGGTCAGGATCGACTTGCGGGCCTTCGCCGGCTTCGGGCCTGCCAACGCGATCTCCTTGACCACCTTGCGGCAGATCTTGGCGATCTCACGCTCAAGATTGCGTACGCCGGCCTCGCGCGTGTAGTAGCGCACGATGTCGTGCACCGCCGACTCGGCCACCTTCAGCTCTTCGGGCTTCAGGCCGTTGGCCTTGACCTGCTTCGGCAGCAGGTAACGCATCGCGATGTTGACCTTCTCCTCTTCGGTGTAGCCGGGGATCCGGATCACTTCCATGCGGTCCAGCAGCGGGCCGGGAATGTTCAGCGAGTTGGAGGT
>DATJBR010000223.1:0-3879 GCA_035515255.1 Lysobacter sp.
AGCCACCGGCGGCTTCGCAGACCGCCTTGAGGTTGTCGAACGAGCGTCGCGCCTGGGCGGCCACATCGCCGGGCACGATCTCGCCTGTGGCCGGATCCAGCGGGATCTGGCCGGACAGGAACACGGTGTCGCCCATGCGGACGGCTTGCGAGTACGGACCGATCGCAGCGGGGGCGAGGTCGGTGTGGATCGGGGTGCGGGACATGCGGGCTCCAACAATGGCGATATCAGGCTGCATTGTAGAAGCGACGACCTAGATCCGCTGCACACCCAGCACCACGCTGAGCCGGCGCACCTTGCGAATCACGTCGGCCAGGTGGCGGCGGTCCCTCACCTCGATGGAGAACCGCAGGATCGCGATGTTGGTGTCGCGATCCAGATACTCCACCCGGTCGATGTTGGACTTGGCATCCGCCACCGCGGCGGCGACCTGAGCCAAGGCGCCGGGCCGGTTGTCGACCTCGATCCGCAGCGCGGCGCTGAAATCGCCGGTGACTGTGCGATCCCAGCCGATCGGCACCCAGCGATCCGGCGACTTGCGGTATTCGGCGACGTTCGGGCAATCCAGCCGATGCACCACGATGCCCTTGCCGGCCGTGTGATAGCCCATGATCTCGTCGCCCGGCACCGGCATGCAGCAATTGGCGAAGCTGAACACGCCGCGCTCGGCACCGGTGATCAGGATCTTTTCCTGGGTCATCGCGGTGTGCGCACGCTTGGCCGCCCCCGGACCGCCCTGCTTGTCGCCGGGCTCGCTGGCGAGGATGTAGGCGACCTTGCTGGGCATCTTGTTGCCCAGTGCGATGTCGGCCAGCAGCGCTTCCAGCCGCGGATATTTCCCTTCCTGCAGGTAGTCGTCCATGCGCGCGGCCGGCACCCGCTCCAGCGAACTGCCGAGGGCCTCCAGCGCGCGATCCAGCATGCGGTGGCCGAGCTGCACCGCATCCTCGTGGCCGATCTGCTTGAGCTGTTGCCGGATCGAGGTGCGGGCCTTGCCCGAGACCACGAACTCCAGCCACTGCGGTTTGGGCGTGGAGGACTTGGCGGTGATGATCTCCACCCGCTCGCCGTTCGCCAGCCGCGTGCGCAACGGCACCAATCGGCCATCCACGCGCGCGGCGACCGCCTGGTTGCCGACATCGGTATGCACCGCGTAGGCGAAATCGATCGCGGTCGAATTGCGCGGCAACGAGAGGATGTCGCCCTTCGGCGAGAACAGGTAGACCTCGTCCGGGAACAGGTCGACCTTGACGTTTTCAAGGAACTCCAGCGACGAGCCGGCGTCATGCTGCGATTCCACCAGTCCGCTGATCCAGTTGTAGGCCCGGCTCTGGGCGCTGTTGGGACCGTCGCTGGCGTCCTTGCCCTCCTTGTAGGCCCAGTGCGCGGCGATGCCCTTCTCCGCGATCAGGTCCATCTCCTCGGTGCGCAACTGGACCTCGATCGGCGAGCCGTAGGGCCCGAACAGCACTGTATGCAGCGACTGGTAACCGTTGGCCTTGGGAATGGCGATGAAATCGCGGAAGCGCGAATCCAGCGGCTTGTAGGTCGCATGCACCACACCCAGCGCGTGATAGCAGTCGGCCACCGTGCGCAACACGATGCGGTAGCCGAACACATCCATTACCTGGGCAAAGCTTTTTCCTTCCGCGCGCATCTTGGTGTAGATGCTCCACGGCGACTTGACCCGGCTGATCAGGCGATGCTTCAGCTTCTCCTTCGCCAGCCGCTGGGCCAGGTTGGCCTCGATCTGCACCAGCGCCTCGCGGCGCACCACCGGCTCGGCGCGGATGCGCTTTTCCAGCACGGCATGGCGGCGCGGATACAGGGCCCGGAAACCCAGGTCCTGCAACTCCGCCTTGATCAGGTTCATGCCCAGCCGCTGCGCGATCGGCGCGTAGATCTCCAGCGTCTCCCGGGCGATGCGCTGACGCGACTTGGGGTCCTTGGCACCCAGCGTGCGCATGTTGTGCAGACGGTCGGCCAGCTTGATCAGGATGACCCGCAGATCGCGCGACATCGCCAGCAGCATTTTGCGGAAGCTCTCGGCATTGGCCTCCTGGCGGTCGCGGAACTGCAGCTTGTCGAGCTTGGTGACCCCATCGACCAACTCGGCCACGGTCGGGCCGAACGCCGCGGTGATATCGCCCTGGGTCAGCGCCGTATCTTCGATCGTGTCGTGCAGGATCGCCGCCAGCAGCGTTTCCACGTCCAGCCCCTGCTCGGCCAGCACGCGTGCGACAGCGACGGGGTGGGTGATGTACGGCTCACCGGAACTGCGTACCTGGCCCGCATGCGCGGTCGCACCCATCGCCCAGGCGCGGCGCAGCAGTGCGCGCTGGGACTCGTCGAGGTAGCCGGCAACCCGTTCCAGCTCGAGCATGTCAGCGGGCAGCGCCGTGGCATCCACGACGATGGGTTCGGAAAGGCTACACGCAGGCTCGAAAGAGGTCATGGGATCAATCTACGCGTCAGGTGGAGCGCGGCGCAACGCATTTGCCGCCTTGCTCCGGCCTGGTCGGGTGGAGTTCATGATCTTCGCGACAGGAGCCGGGTGCGGGTTTCAGATCACGCCTCCCCGAACCCGCCTTTCAGAGCCCGCGCCTTCCCAACCGGTATTCCAGATACAGACGACCCCGCACGAGGCGGGGCCGTTGAGCTGCAGCGCGGCCGGTCGGCCGGCGCGGTATCCAGCAGGTGCGGTATCAGTCGTCGCCCTTGGACAGGTCGTCGTCGGTGACGACCTCGGCAGCGGCCCATTCCAACGCCTCGCGCTCCTTGCGCGCCCGTTCGGACTTCTCGACCGCGTCGATGTACTCGGCGTCGATCTGGCGCGCGGCGATCTCGCGCAGGGCGAGCACGGTCGGCTTGTCGTTGGCTTCGCTGTTGTCCAGCTTGGGCTCGACACCGTTGGCCAGCTGGCGGGCGCGTTTGGCGGCCATCATGACGAGTTCGAAGCGGTTGTCGACCACTTGCAGGCAATCTTCTACGGTGATGCGGGCCATGGAGCTCCTGGCGGCCGGCAGGCCGTCATGCGTACACAAAGGGGACGGAATTGTAGCGATTCACCTGCCTGCAAGCAAGTTGGTACTTGGGAATCAATCAGTTAGATCAATCCTGTTCATCTGCGAGCAGGGCCATGATCAGCTTGCCGTGGCGGGCGACCTGGGCCTCGCGGCGCAGCCGGCTGGCGGTGAAGATCGCGCACATCTCGTCGACAGCGGTATCGAAGTGCTCGTTGACGATGACGTAATCGAACTCGCCGTAGTGCGACATCTCCTCGCGTGCGGCGGCCAGGCGACGGGCGATGACCTCCTCGCTGTCCTGTCCCCGGGTGCGCATGCGCTGCTCCAGCGCGGCCCGCGACGGCGGCAGGATGAACACACTGACTGCACCGGGCACCTTGCTGCGCACCTGGCGCGCGCCCTGCCAGTCGATTTCCAGCAGCACATCTTTGCCGGCGGCCAGTTGCGGCTCGACCGACTGGCGCGCAGTGCCCTTCCAGTCGCCGTGCACGCGCGCGTGCTCGAACAGGTCGCCCGCGGCGACCATGCGCTCGAACCCGGCCTCGTCGACGAAGTGGTAATGCTCGCCATCCAGCTCGCGCGGGCGCGCCGGACGGGACGTGAACGAGACCGACAGGCGGATGTTCGAATCGCGCGCCAGCACCGCATTGACGATGCTGGACTTGCCCGCACCCGACGGTGCCGCAACGATGTACAGGGTTCCGCGCATGCTCATCGGGTGGTCGTCCTCATTGGCTGCCGGCTACTCAATGTTCTGGATCTGTTCGCGGACCTGGTCGATCAGGACCTTGAGCTCGATCGCCGCTGCCGAACTGCGCGCGTCGACCGACTTGGAACCCAGGGTGTTCGCCTC
>DATJBR010000224.1:0-3133 GCA_035515255.1 Lysobacter sp.
GGCGAGATCGGGTTCGAACGTGGCGGCTGGCTCGGCCGCTGCGGCCAGTGCGGCCAGGAGCACTATCCGCGCACCGATCCGGCGGTGATCGTGGCAGTGACCGATGGCGAGCGCCTGCTGCTGGGGCGCCAGCCGGGCTGGGCGCCACGACGCTATTCGGTGCTGGCGGGCTTTGTCGAACCGGGTGAAACGCTGGAGCAGACCGTAGCGCGCGAAGTGCTGGAGGAGTCGTGTGTGCGCGTGCGGGCGTGCCGCTATCTGGCCTCGCAGCCGTGGCCGTTTCCGGGTCAGTTGATGCTCGGCTTCATCGCGTGGGCCCATCCCGACCATCCGCAGGTGGACGACGAGCTGGAAGACGCGCGCTGGTTCACCGCCGACGAAGTGCGCGCGGCCAGCGTCGCCGACGGCGATGACGGCGTGGGCCTGCGGCTGTCGCCGACGATCTCGATCTCGCGCTGGCTGACCGATTACTGGCTGGCGGCGATGGCGGCCAAGCCCCGCTGAGGCCCACCGTTATTGGCGCAGTCCGGCATCGTCGAGGGGCGTTGCAGGACACTCCCAGCCGTTAGAATCGGGTCATCTGCGTATTTCGACCGCGCACACCGCGATCCCGGGAGGGAAACCAGCATGTCCATCACCCTGATCGCCACCATCGTGGCGCTCGTACTCGGTCACTTGGCGCCGTCGCTCGCTGTCGCGGTGCGCCAGTTCGGCTGGTACGCGGATCTGCTCGGCTGGCTCAACGACCGTTTTGGCGAAGGCAGTTTCTGGCGCGGGCGCTGGGGCATCGTGCTGGCGCTGCTGCCGCCGGTGCTGGTGGTTGGCTTCTTCCAGCTGGCCCTGGATGGGCGCTTGCTGGGCATCGCCCAGTTGGTATTTGGCATCGCGGTACTGTTTTTCGTGTGGGGGCCGCGCGATCTCGACCGGGATGTCGATGCGATCCTCGACGCCCCCGATGCGGCCAGCCGGCGCGAGCGGATGGCGCAGCTGACGGGCAGTGCAGATGCTTCGGGCGGTCGCTCCGGCTTGGTCGAAGCGGTGTTCCGCAACGCCCTGCGGCGCTGGTTCGGCGTGCTGTTCTGGTTCCTGGTGCTGGGTCCGGTGGGCGCGGTGCTGTATCGCCTGAGCGCGCTGGCGACGGTGGGCGACACCGCCTCGCGGGTGCCGGCCAATACCCGGCAGGGCGCGCGTACCTGGCTGGCGGTGCTGGAATGGCCGGTCGCCCAGTTGATGACTCTCGCGCTGGCGTTGGTGGGCAATTTTGACGCCGTGCTGGGCGCTTGGCGTTCGGCGGGCGGGGCGTCGTTCGGGGCCGACAATCGTTTCCTCGGTGCCGCGGCGCGCGCCAGCGTCCGCCGCGAAATGGCCGACGAGGGAGCCGACTACGCCGTCGGCGATGGCGGCATCGACGACGACAGCTTCAGCGAAAGCGGATCGGGCACGGTGTCGCCCGGACTGGGGCTTTCCGACCTGCCCGAACTGCGCGACGCGATGAGTCTGGTCTGGCGCAGCCTGCTGGCGTGGCTGGCCGTGCTGGCGCTGTTCGTGATTGCCGGCTTTGTGAGCTGAGCGTTCCTGCGGGGTGGCTGTGCTGGTGGCCCCCGATCAGGCGGCGTCACCACGCAGCGCACGCACCCGGGCCTCCAGCATGGCGGCATCCACCTGCACGCCCTCCAATGGTGCATCGGCAACGACCTCGACCTGCACGCGGAAGCGGCGCGGCACGCGCATCCGCGCCAGCCGTCCATCGCGCCGGCTCCACATGCTCGTCCACATCCCGCGCAGTGCCATCGGGATCACCGGTACCGGCCGGCGTTCGAGGATCTTCTCGACCCCGGATTTGAACGCCGATATTTCCCCATCCTTGCTCAGCGCGCCCTCGGGGAAAATGCACACGATCTCGCCCTCGGCCAGCGCGGCGTCGATCCCGTCGAACGCGCGCTGCATCAGCGCCGGGTTTTCGCGGGCGCCGGCGATCGGGATCGCCTTGGCGGTGCGGAAGATCCAGCGCATCACCGGCACGTTGAAGATCCTGTAATACATGACGAACCGCACCGGCCGCGGGATGCAGGCGGCCAGGATCAGCGCATCCATGTAACTGACGTGGTTGCACACCACCAGCGCCGCGCCTTCGTCGGGGATGTGGTCGATACCGCTCGGCCGTAACCGATACAGCGTGCGCACCAGCACCCAGCTGAGGAAGCGCATCAGGAACTCGGGCACGATCGTGAAGATCCAGATCGCCACCGCGGCGTTGGCGATCGCCAGCGCCAAAAACACCTGCGGGATGTCCAGTTCCGGCATCGGCACGCGCATCCCGCCCAGCTCGAACGAGGGCAGTTGCAGCGCCAGCCCGAGCACCGCCGCCAGCACGATGAAACCCGAGTTCTGGATGTTCAGTCCGGCGAACACGCGCGACATCTCGGACTTGGGCGTGCGGCTCTGGATCAGCGCGAACAGCGGCACCACGAAGAAGCCGGTGAACAGGCCGATGCCGAGCAGGTCGACCACGATCCGCCAACTGCCTGCCTGCTGCAGGAAGCCGGCCACGTCCAGTCCCGCCACCGTCGCTGCACCGGTGCGGGTCAGCGCAAGGTCGAGCATGAACGCGGTCATGCCGAACGCGCCCAGCGGCACCAGACCGATCTCGACCGTGCGCGCCGACAGCTTCTCGCACAGCATCGACCCCACGCCGGTGCCGACCGAGAACAACGCCAGCGCGAAGATGTACAGCGTCGCCGAGCCGCCCAGATTGACCTCGGCGTAGGTCGGCAACTGCGAGGTCAGCACGGTACCGACGAACCAGAACCACGACACCCCCAGCACCGCGTTGCGCACCGCCAACTGCTTCTTCGCCAGGCGCAGGACCACGAGCGATTCGGGGATCGGATTCCAGCGGATCTTCAGTTCCGGTGCGCCGGCACCGGCCGGCGGGATCGCGCGGCTGACCAGATTCCCGGTGATCGCCAGCGTCACCACCAGCAGCCCGGCCACCCAAGGCCCGTTGTCGCCGACGGTGCTGAACACCATGCCGCCGATGATCATCCCGCCCAGGATCGAGATCGAGGTGCCCATCTCGACCAGCCCGTTGCCGCCGGTCAGCTCGCGCGGGTGCAGCACCGCCGGCAGGATC
>DATJBR010000225.1:0-2337 GCA_035515255.1 Lysobacter sp.
TCGAGGTAACGATCCCGTTGGCCAGCGCAACCACCGCCAACCCCGAGCGCGACAGTACCCTGCAGGGTGGCGATTTTTTCAGCAGCGCAACGTTCCCGCAGGCGCGCTACAGCGCCAGCAAATTCCGTCATCTGGGCGACAGCCGCTATGCCGCCGACGGCACCCTGACCCTGCGCAACGTGAGCCATCCGGTGACCCTGACGTTCACCTGGACCGACGGCGTCGCGCCGGTACTGGCCGGCAAGGCGACCGTGCAGCGGCTTGATTTCGGCGTCGGCGGCGGTGACTGGACGGATCTGGAAATGATCCCCAACGCAGTCGCCGTGAGCACCCGGGTGAACCTGCAAGCCGCTCCCTGAGTGTCGTCGGCAATCCTGTCCGGACGCCCACGCACCATGCGTGCGGGGTCGAGGATCGCAAGATCCAGTGACTTCAATTCATTGGAAACAGAGGCTCCGGGTTCCCCCTTCGCGGGATGACGGGCAAAAGCAGAGTTGCCTAGCCCCCTGAAGCAACTGTCGCGACGACACAGGCCCGGCACGATCCGGGATGCTGTTTCGGGTATCCCCCGTCAGACCCCGGACTGCAGCAACCTTGTCAACCGCCCGGCATCGAACGGCCAGTCCAGTTCCACCCCGTCCGCCTCGTGCCGCAACACCGGCACCCGCATGCCGTAACGGGCTTCAAGGTCGTCGTCATCGTCGATGAACACGCTGTCGAAATCCGGCACGCTCGCCCCGGCCAGCACGGCCAGGGCGAGGTCGCACAGATGGCAATCATCGCGCTGGAACAAGGTCAGGGCCGGAACGGCGGGAGTCGTCGGGTTCATCGATAAAAGAACAGAATTGGCGGCGGGCTATGATAGGCCGCTGCGTCATCAACCCGCTTCCCTACTCCATTTCCACTCATTGGATCGCCATGTCTGTCAGCAGTTTCGACCTGTTCAAGATCGGCATCGGGCCGAGCTCCTCGCACACCGTCGGGCCGATGCGCGCAGCCGCGCGTTTCATCGAGCGCTGGATCATCGACAACGGCGATCTGGAGCGCACCGCGCGCGTGCGGGCGGAAGTGTTCGGCTCGCTGGCGATGACCGGCCGCGGCCATGGCACCGACAAGGCGCTGATGATGGGCCTGGAAGGCCATTGGCCGAACGAGATCGACCCGGACATCATCCCGCCGGCACTGGAACGCATCCGTGGCGAGAAGCGCATCCGCCTCGCCGGCTGCCACGAGATCGGCTTCGACGAGAAGCACGACCTGATCATGAACAAGCGCCAGAAGCTGCCGTTCCACACCAACGGCATGCGCTTCACCGCCTATGACGCGGACGGCGAGGTCATCGCCACGCGCGATTACTACTCGGTCGGTGGCGGTTTCGTGGTCAACCAGGACGAGGCGGCCGAAGACCGCATCGTCGCCGACACCACCGCCGTGCCCTACCCGTTCTCCTCCGGCGACGAGCTGCTGGCGCGGGCGGCGGAAACCGGCCTGAGCATCGCCCAGATGATGTTTGCCAACGAGCAGGTCTGGCGTACCGCGGAGCAGATCAACGCCGGGCTGGACGAGTTGTGGGAGGCGATGAAGTCCTGCGTCGAGCGCGGCATCCGCTCTCCCGGCACCCTGCCCGGCGGTCTGCGCGTGGGTCGCCGCGCGCCGCGACTGCATGCCGACCTGACCGAGCGCCCGCCATCCGACCACGACGATCCGCTGACCATGCTCGACTGGGTCAACCTGTTCGCGCTGGCGGTCAACGAGGAAAACGCCGCCGGCGGCCGCGTGGTCACGGCGCCGACCAATGGCGCGGCCGGCATCATCCCGGCGGTGCTGCATTACTACGACCGCTTCATCCCCGGCGCCAATATCGAAGGCGTGCGTACCTTCCTGCTGACGGCGGCGGCGGTGGGCATCCTCTACAAGGAAAACGCCAGCATCTCCGGCGCCGAGGTCGGCTGCCAGGGCGAGGTCGGCGTCGCCTGCTCGATGGCCGCCGCCGGCCTGACCGCCGCGCTGGGCGGCAGCCCGAGCCGGATCGAGAATGCCGCCGAGATCGGCATGGAGCACAACCTCGGCCTGACCTGCGACCCGATCGGCGGGCTGGTGCAGATCCCCTGCATCGAGCGCAACGCGATGGGCTCGGTGAAGGCGATCAACGCCTCCCGCCTGGCGATGCGTGGCGACGGCCAGCACAAAGTCAGCCTGGACAAGGTCATCAAGACCATGCGCGAAACCGGCCGCGACATGCAGGACAAGTACAAGGAGACCTCGCGCGGAGGGCTCGCGGTGAACGTCATCGAGTGCTGAGGGTTGAGGGGAAAGTGCAGCATCTGCGGGGTGGCA
>DATJBR010000226.1:0-8150 GCA_035515255.1 Lysobacter sp.
GCCCGCTGTGCGGATCCTAGGGGTGAGACCGGGGGCCCGCGATGTCCTTCAGCAGCACGTCCCAGAAATCGAGTTCCCGCATGAACGAATCCAGCCGGACGCGCTCGTCGATGCCGTGCGCCCGATCGTCGTCGGGATCCACCTGCACCAGACTGCCGACCCCGTAGGTCGGGATGCCGGCGATGCGGAAATAGCGCCCGTCGGTGCCGCCGGACGACATCTGCGGCGTGAGCGTGGCGCCCGGGTAGTTGGCGTCCACCGCCTTCCGCACCGCGGCGAACAACGCCGGATGGATGGGTGAAGCCGGACTGGATACGCGAGCAGCATCGATGCTGACCTCGGCGTTCGCGGGTGCGACCGCGGCAGCCAGGGTCTCGCCCACCGACTCGGGCGACGTGCCGGGGAAGATCCGGCAATGCACGGTGAGACTGGCGTTCTGCGGCAATGCATTGCGCGCATTGCCGCCCTCGATCATCGTCGGCACGCAGGTCGTCCACAGCACGTGGGCGTCCTCCGGCGACTGCTCCACGACGGCGCGCGCCGCGGCATCGTGAGGGTCATCCAGCAAGGCCTGGAACGCCCTGCCGAGATCGCCGCCACGCTTGGCGACCAGCTCGGTCACCATGGCGCGGTTGATCTCGTTGAACTGCACCGGGAAGCGCAGCGCCTGCAAGGCACGGATGGCCACGGCCATGTCGTAGAGCGCGTTGTCCGGGCGTGGCACCGAGCTGTGGCCGCCGCTGTTGCGGGTGTCCACCTTGTAGCTGACGGAGGTCTTCTCCGCCGCCTGGATGTAGAAGGCCTTGTTCGAGCCATCGGCATCCATGTCGCCGGTGCCCGAATCAGCGTTGAGCGCGAACTCCGCAGACTTGACCCACGGGTGCCTGGTCAGCAACTGCGTGGTCTGGCTGCCGGATTCCTCGTCGCCCGACAGCGCCAGCACCAGATCGCGCTCCGGCACCCAGCCGGCGCGTCTCAGACGGATGAAGGTGGTGGCGACCAGCGCCACCTGCGCCTTGTTGTCGACGCTGCCGCGCCCGTACAGATAGCCGTCCTTCTCGACCGGCACGAACGGATCGACCGACCAGTTGGATGCCACGGCGCCGACCACGTCCATGTGCCCGAGTATCGCCACCGGACGCAGCGTGCTGCGGGCACGGCCCGGGTAGCGCATGATCAGCGCGGCGGTGGTGTCCACATCGCTGTCGACCGGTACGATCTGTATGTCGCCCGCGGCGAAGCCCGCGTCGCGGAAGCGCTGCGAGAGCAGCTCCGCGAGCACCGGCACCTGGCCGTGTCCCTTGGCGGTCTGGAGGCGGATCAGCTGCTCGATCAATTCGCGCGCCTGCACGCGGTCGGCATCCGTCGGCCCGGGCACGACCGGCAGGGCGGCACCTCCCGCCCATGCGGGCATCGCAACCCACAGGGCCAACATCAGGATCAGGCGCGGGCCGCCGCCGATTGCGCGACGATTCCGGCGCGGCAAACCGCGATGGCTCATCTGGCCGCAGCCTCGTCCGCCAGCCTGGCGGCGATCATTGCCCGTGCGCGGTCGAGCATGGTGTCGCTGGCGCCGAACCAGTCGGTCGGGGCCGGTTCGACCAGGATGTCCGGGCGGATGCCGGCCGTGTCGTAACGCTCGCCGGTCTTCTGGAACGAGGCCATCGTCGACAGGTTCACGCCCAGCTTGCTGTGGGGCAACGGAAACACCACGCCCTGCCCGCTGCGGCCCATGGTCGGCGTGCCGAGCACGGTCACGTTGCGCCAGCCCTTGAAGGCCGAGGCGAAGATGTCGCCGGCGCTACCCACCCCCCAGTCCACCAGCATGTACACCGGCCTGTCGTAGTGCGGCTTGTCGGCGCGCGGACGCTGACTCATGAAGTACCAATCGGTGAACTTGTCCGCCGGCGGGCTCCATACCGGACGGAAGGTCCTGGCGAACTCGCGGTAGGCCTCGGCCTCGTTCTCCGGATTGGCCGGGTTGGGTACGTAGAGGAAGCGCTTGGCGTCGTCATCGAACACCGCCAGCGGACCGAAGTCGGGATCGTGCTCGGGCACACGCAGCTTGACGAGGTTGAAGATGTACGGCTTGTCGTCCGGCTTCATCAGGTACGGAAACAGCGAGTTGAGGACGCGCCGTGCGCCGCCACCGCTCATGCGCGCATCGATGATCAGCGCGTCGGTGTCGCGGAAGCCTTCCATCGTCCTGTCGACCGTGGCGATGAACTGCTTGGCCTTCTCGCCCATGTGCGCGGGCACGCGCAGGTAGCCGACATTGCCTTCCAGCAAGCGGCTTTCATCGGGCAGGCGGAACGTGCTCAGATCCCGCTCAACGGGCGTCTTGGCCACCGGCACCGTCATGCGGGTGGATTCGCGGCCGTTCTCCGACACCATTTCCAGCACGGCCTCGGGCTTGATCGGCAGACCCATCTCGGCGCGCAGGTAATCCACGTACGGCAGCAGTCGGTAGCCGCGCGATTCGCGCGCCGCGGTGGCGCTGTAGGGGCCCTGGCCGATGTCGCCGGCCACGCGTACCCATTCGTCGATCAGCACGCCGTCGATCGAACGCACATACGGGTAATCCGGATTGACGAACCCCGCCGGATCCAGCGTGAACAGGAAGTAGCGGGTGTCGGCCTTGCCGAACTGGAAGGGCAGGCTGCCCTGCGGGATGCGCTTGGTCCATTCGACCACCTGCGCATGGTCATCGCCGAACAGGCGTACGAACTTGTTGATCTGCGTCGAGAGACCGTTGACCGAGACCTTGCCCGGTAGCTGCGCCTTCATGCCTTCGATCACGTCGCGATAAGGGAAGGTGGTGGACCAGATGTAGGAGCTGTTGCCCTCGATGGCATCCCCCAGCGCGTCCAGGTCCTCCATCGCCTGCTGCCGGCTGATGGTGATGTCGCCCTCTTTGGTGCCCAGATCGTTGCGACCGAGGTCATAGAGCTTGAATTGCGACATCGGCGCGGACTTCGGCGCGGCAACGGCAATCCCGGTCGCCGCCATCGCCAACAGCGCGGCGGCCATCAGCTTCAGCGAGCCGCGGAGGATCGTTTGGGTCTTGCTACAGGTCATCACATCTACTCCCCTGGGGCGTTGCCAGGAACGGGGCGGTGCAACCCGCCGGATTCAAAACAAATCGACAGAACAAACCGTCAGAACAAACCGTGCTTTGCCAGTTCAACGCGATAGGACTCGCGTGCATTCGCAACGTGCTCGCGCGCCGCCTTCGCGGCGCCTTCCGGATCGCCATTGCGGATGGCGTCGAGGATTCCGTCGTGTTCGTGGACGATGTGGCTGGAGCGGCCCTCCAGCGTGCGGATGCACTGCCGGTAGCGCTCCATGCGCAGCATCAGCTGCCTGAGCAGCCCGGCCGCGACATGATTGCCGGAGTGCACGCGGATGAACTCGTGGAAATCCAGGCCCGTACCGAGCAGAACGCCGGTATCGCCGATCGCCGCCAAGGCGTTCATGCGCTGGTTGAGCTTCTCCAGCCCTTCGATCGAGACTTCGCCGGCGACGATCCGACTGGCCGTCTGGAAGGTCACCAGCGCTTCGAGCGCCTCACGCGTGAGCGAGAGCTGCAGCATGTCCTCGCCCGACAGCGGCGGGATCTGGATCGAGCGGCTGCGTTCGCGTCGCAGCAGGCCGATCGCACTGGCGAAGTTCAGTGCCTCGCGCAGCGGCGTGCGGCTGACGCCGAAGATCGCCGCCAGCTCCACCTCGGTGATCGAGGCGCCATGCATCTGCTCCGGCATGGCGATCCAGTCCGCCAGTCGCGACACCAGCGACACCGACTGGTCCATGGGACCCTTGTCATTCATTGCAGACTCCTTCCGTTCAATGGCTGATGATCTTGGACAGGAAACGCTGCGCTCGTTCGGAGCACTGGGCAGTCGTCCCGAAGAACTGTTCGCGGGTGCAGTCGTCGACGATCCGCCCCTCGTCCATGAAGATGACCCGGTCAGCCACCTTGCTGGCGAACCCCATCTCGTGGGTGACGCACATCATGGTCATTCCCTCCCCGGCCAGCTCGATCATGACTTCGAGCACTTCGTTGACCATTTCCGGATCCAGCGCCGAGGTCGGCTCGTCGAACAACATGCACGACGGATCCATGCACAGCGCGCGCGCGATCGCCACGCGCTGCTGCTGGCCGCCGGACAGCTGGCCGGGATACTTGCCCGCGAAACCGCTCAGGCCCACGCGCTCCAGATAGCCGCGCGCACGCGTCTGTGCGTCTTCTTCCCTGCGCCTGAGCACCTTCATCTGCGCGAACATCAGGTTCTGCAGGACCGTCATGTGCGGGAACAGTTCGAAGTGCTGGAACACCATGCCCACGCGCGCGCGGATCGCGCTCAGCCTGGAGGCCGGCGCCGGGATCACGTCGTCGCCGATCACGATGCGGCCGTGGTGGATCCGCTCCAGCGCATTGATGCACTTCACCAGCGTCGACTTGCCCGAGCCCGACGGCCCGCACACCACGACCACTTCGCCGACGGCGACCTTGGCGCTGCAGTCATGCAGCACCTGAGTCTGGCCGTACCACTTGGAAACGTTCTCGATGCTGATCATGCCGCGACCTTCCTGCCCGTGCGGGCCTCGACGAACTTCGATGCTGCGAAACACATGACGAAATAGACCGCTCCCGCGAACAGGTACAGCTCGATCAGGCGGCTGTCGCGCTGGCCGATCTTGGTCGCCGCGCCGAGGAAGTCGCTGACGCTGATGACATAGACCAGCGAGGTGTCCTGGAAAATGATGATCGCCTTGGTCAGGATCAGCGGCATCATCGTGCGCAAAGCCTGCGGCAGGATGATGTGGCGCATGGTCTGCACCCGCGTCAGGCCAAGCGCCAGCGCGGCGCTGGTCTGGCCGCGGCGCACGCTGAGGATGCCGGCGCGGATGACCTCGCAGAAATACGCCGCCTCGAAGAACACGAAAGCGATGAAGGCCGAGTACATCGGCCCGATCGGCGTGTGCACGCCGCGCACCGCCTCGATCACCGTCGGCACCAGCAGGTAGAACCAGAAGATCGCCAGCACCAGCGGAATCGAACGGAACACGGTCACGTAGGCGCCGGCCAAGGCCGACACCAGCCGGTTGGAGGACAGGCGCATCAACGCGAGCGCCGTGCCCAGTGCCAGGCCGCCGAGCAGGGAGACGATCAGCAGCGCCAGCGAGAAGCCCATGCCCTGCTGCCGGATGCGCTGCCCTTCCTGCTGCAGGGCATCCGGCAGCACGGTCCAGTCGAGGGACAGGTTCATCGCGTCGCCCCCTCTTCGCCCGGAATCATCAGCCGTCGTTCCAGCCGCTCCATCAGGCGCGTGGTGACCTGAGCGATCAGGAAGTACAGCCCCGTGGCCACGATGAACGCCTCGAAGATGTGGCCGGTGAACTCGCCCATCTGCCGGCTCTGCGCCGTCAGCTCCATCAGCCCGATGGTCAACGCCACCGCGGTGTTCTTGAAGACGTTGAGGAACTCCGAGGTCAGCGGCGGGATGATCACCCGGAAGGCCATCGGCAGGGTCACGTAGTGGTACACCTGACGACGCTTCAGGCCCAGCGCCAATGCCGCGGCGAACTGGCCCGGCGGCTGCGCCTCGATACCCGCGCGCACCTGCTCGCAAACGCGCGCCGCGGTGAACAGACCCAGACACATCACCGCGGTCAGACTCTGGACCAGGACCGGATGCGCCTGGTTGATCGTGTCCTGCATCGTCATCGGCAGGAACACCGGCGCGATGTAATACCAGAAGAACAGCTGCACCAGCAGGGGAATGTTGCGGAACACTTCGACGTACACGCCCACCGCCATCCGCAGCGGGCGGGACGGCAGCGTGCGCGCGATGCCGAGCATCACCCCGACCAGCAACGCCAATGCCCAGGCCAGCAAGGCGATACCGACGGTGAGTGACAGACCGACCAGCATCCAGTCGTAATAACGCTCGGCACCGGTGATCGTGGTGGCGGCAAAAATGCCCCAGTTCCAGTCGTAGCTCATGCCTGCGCCCTCACGTGGCTGGCCGGCATCGCGGTCGTCATTGCGGTCATTGCAATGGCCGGTCGTGGGGGTGCTCAAAGAGCTCGGCGAGCTCCCGGTCGAGCGGCACCTCGAGATTCACCTGGCGTGGCGGAATCGGCGACTGGAACCAGCGCGCGTACAGCGCACGCATCTCGCCGGCACGCATCATCCCTTCGATCGCGCGGTCGGTCACCTGCTTGAAAGCGGCATCGCCCTTGCGCATCGCGCAGGCATAGACTTCCTTGGTCAGTGGCGTGCCGACCACATGCCATTCGGCCGGATTCTTGGCCTTGGAGATCTCCCCGAAAAGTATGGCGTCGTCGCTCATGAAGGCCACGACCTTGCCGAACTCGAGCGCGACGAAAGCATCGCCGTGATCGCGGGCGGCGACGATCCGCATCCCCAGCCTGCGCTCGGCGTTCAGCCGTCGCAGCACGATCTCGGACGTGGTGCCGGCGGAGACGACCACGTTGCGCCCGGCCAGATCCGGCAGGTCGACGATGCCGCTGTCCTTGCGCACCAGAAAGCGCGTCCCGGAAATGAAATAGTTGGTCGAGAAGCCGACCTGCCGACCCCGTACCGAGTTGTTGGTGGTGGTGCCGCACTCCAGATCGATGGTGTTGTTGATCAGCAGCGGAATACGCGTCTGCGAGGTCACCGGGACCAGTTTGACCTTGAGTCCCTCCAGACCGAGCGCCTGCTCCACCTCGTGCGCGATCGCCAGTGAGATGTCATTGGCGTAGCCCACGACCTTCTGCTGGTTGTCGAAGTAGGAGAAGGGAATACTGTTCTCGCGATGACCCAGGGTGATCGTTCCCGTCTGCCGGATCTTCTCGAGCGTTGTTTGCCGGGTGCCGTTTGCATCGAACCTTGAAGATCGAATGACGAGTACCAGGATCACGGCCACAGCGATGGCAAACAGCACACCCAGCATCCCGAGCCGGCTCCAACCCGCACTTGACTGCAACGAGCAGGCCGGAGCACTGGAGCGCGCAACGGAATCGCGGACCCAACAGGCATTTGTCACGACACTGGTACTGCGATCAGGCACGGACTATCGTCCTTCCACGGTGGGCAGCGTCTTCTTCCGAACAATCAGTCCGGTACGCACGAGGCTTGATTGTATACAATAATTTTTGTATACAATCAAGCCTCAATGGACTGAAACGCCCGCGTCCCCCAATGGAGCGGGCACTCCGCTCTGCGATGATTTTCCGGTCTCGCACGAGAGCAGAAGGTTGCCGGCGGTCGCTCACGGGCTTCACCTCGGCGGTATCGGTGCTTTCTTTATCACCCGCTTGACTGCACGACTCGCTCTCCCGCAAAAAAACGGAATTCACGCAACCCTGGGCACCGCGCGTCGGGGCTGCCCGTGCATGCGGCGACGAGCTTGCGGATGCGGATGCGGATGACGACGTACGCCGCTGGCGCCGCGGCGCGGCGAGTGGCCTTCCCGGCTGGAACGGTGCACCGCCCACCACGCAACCGACGGCATCCCGAGCAGCCACAGCGGCAACCAGCCGATCAGTTCGCTGCTGCCACGGGCATCCGGCAACAGCACCACCAGCACAGCGCCAACCGCGACGACATAGCGCAGCACCTCTTCAAGACGCACTTCGAACGGTTCGACCGCATGTGACGCGGCGACGGATTCAGCAACGGACGGGTTCATGGCATGGCTCCTGGTGATCGGGAACCGAGCATTGCGCCCGGGCATCTCAGAGACTGCGACTTGCGAGTTCCATCCTGATGCCGGTTTCCACCGGCTCGTCACGTCCGGCCCGCGGCGCATCGGCCGATGCCATCAACCCGGCTCCCGCTCGTAGTTGCTGATCGCCAGCGACAGCAGCGTGCGCGCCTGCTCGCGCAGCACCGGCGGCTCGGTGATCTCGGCGTCGCTGCCGTAATGCAGCACGTCCATCAGCAACTCGCGACCGGAGCTGAAGGGAACTTTCAACTCATACCGGCCATCGGGGAGAAAGCGTCCGCGCTGCTGCGAGTGCCAGTGCTCATCGGCAACCCAGCGCGCGGCCTTGGCGCTGAACAGGATCGTCGCCCAGCCCTTCGGCGTGCCGGAAAAAATGCCGTAGCTGGACGCCAGCTGGCGGTCGAGCTCCTCGTC
>DATJBR010000227.1:0-21563 GCA_035515255.1 Lysobacter sp.
AAATCCTCGATCGCGTAATACAGCGCATTGGCGGTGAAGTCGCGACGCACCGCGTCGTCCTCGACCGTGCCGTACACGTTGTCGCGCACCAGCCGGCCGCCTTCATGCTGCTCGCGGTCGCCACTGCCGTCGTCGGTATTGGCGCGAAAGGTCGCGACCTCGATGATCTCGCGGCCGAACACGACATGCGCCAGACGGAACCTGCGACCGATCAGGCGGCAGTTGCGGAACAACTGCTTGACCTCCTCGGGCGTCGCGTCGGTGGCGATGTCGAAGTCCTTCGGCTGCCGTCCCGCCAGCAGGTCGCGCACCGCGCCGCCTACCAGATAAGCGGCGAAGCCTCCGTCGCGCAGGCGGTACAGCACCCGCAGCGCACTGGGACTGATGTCCTTGCGAGACACGTTGTGTTGGTCGCGAGGGATGACCCGCAGCACGGGATGGGAAAGTTGATTTTGGTCTGGCATCGAGCGGGCATCGCCGCGGTTGGGAATTTTTGATGATAAACCGTTGCCGACTGCAACAGCGCGCCATATACTAGCAGGCCGCATCACGGTGAGAGTCCGGTGCGGGTTTGCTCCCTTCGTCTAGAGGCCTAGGACGTGGCCCTCTCACGGCTAAAACAGGGGTTCGAATCCCCTAGGGAGCGCCACATACCCGGAAGCCCGCACAGCGATGTGCGGGCTTTCTTTTTTGTACGCCGCGCGACACCGACCCATCGGCACGGGCTTGGGGAAGGCCGGCGCGAATCGCTACACTTCCACCGTTGTCACGTCACCGGAAATCCAGTCCATGCCCTTCGTCGTCACCGATAGCTGCATCAAGTGCAAGTACACCGACTGCGTCGAGGTGTGCCCGGTCGACTGCTTCCACGAAGGCCCGAACTTCCTGGTGATCGACCCGGACGAATGCATCGATTGCACGCTGTGCGAACCCGAGTGTCCGGTCAATGCGATCTATCCCGAGGACGACGTCCCCGGTGGTCAGGAAATCTTCGTCCAGCTCAATGCCGAACTGTCGAAGGAGTGGCCGGTCATCAGCCAGCGCAAGGATCCGCCGGCGGATGCGCAGGAATGGGACGACAAGACCGGGAAGCTGCCGCTGCTCGAGCGTTGATGCACGGCTGGTTGTACACGACTGACCGCCGGTCATCGCCGGTACGCGCGGCGAAGAAGATGGCGCAAACAAAAACGGGCACTTCCGTGCCCGTTCTGCATGGCGACGACGGATCCGTCGTCGCGTCAAGGATGCAGCGGAAAGTCAGTGCCCGCCCAGCGCCGTCTTCAGGGCGGCCACCAGCTGCACCGGCGCTTCGCCGGTGGCCGGCATGCCGCGCGGGTCGACCGCGGAGACGTACGCACCGGCTTCGGTCTCGCTGACGCGGACCAGGAAGTTGCTGTCCAGGTAGTTCACGTCGAACGCACCCAGCAGCTTGGCGCGGCTGGCGATCGTGAGCCCGTCGACCGCAGTCAATGCGGCATCGACCTTCTCGAACACCTCGTCCCGGCTGCCGGCAACCACGAAGCCGGTCGAGGTGCCCGCAACGGGTGCCGCCTGCGCTGCGGCCAAGGTTCCCGATGCAGTCACCGGACCGGCCGGAATCTCCATCGCCGAGGTGGTGCGAGGCAGGTCCAGATCCGGCGGCACTTCCAGCGGCCGGGTCTGCGCGGTGTACAGCGCATCGTCCTTGCGCAGCCAGCTGCAGCCGGAAACGGCGACCAGGCCGACCACGAGGGCGCCGGCAAGTGCGGCACGGGGTAACGAGACAGTGGAACGCATAGGGGAAATCTCCAGGTCAACCGGCGACAGCGTCGCAGGCCAGTTCAAGTTCGCGGATGGTCGCAGCAATCGTCGCTGCGGTGTCGTGGTGATGCGGGGACAGCGGCAACAGGGGCAAACGCAGGCCGTAGCCGATGCCCTGGGCGGCCAGCAGCGCCTTGACCGGGATCGGATTCGACTCGATGCCCAGGAAGGCATACGTTGCCTCCATGCGCTCATTCCAGCCTTCCGCGGCCTGTTGCTTGTGGTTGCGTGCCAGCTCGCACAAGCGGCGGAACGCGCGTGGCAACACATTGGAAGCCACCGAAACCACGCCGTCCGCTCCGGCCAGCATGGCCCGGCATGCGGTCGGATCGTCGCCGCTGAGGACGGCGAAATCCCTGGACTGCAAGGCCAGCAACGCCAGCATGCGCTCGGGCTCGCTGCGCGCCTCCTTGATGCCGATGATGCGCGGATGGCCGGCCAGCTGCGCGACCGTTTCCGGCAGCAGGTCTCCGCCGGTGCGACCGGGCACGTTGTACAGCACTACCGGCAAGGCACCGTCGTCGGCGATCGCGCGGTAATGGGCAACCAGCCCGTCCTGGGTCGGCCGCACGTACGGCGGGGTCACCACCAGCGCCGCATCCGCGCCCAGCGCCCCGGCACGCCGGGTCTGCTCGATCGACTTGGCCGTGTTGGCGTCGCCGGTACCGGCGATCACCGGTACGCGACCGCCCACCTGCTCCACCGCGGTCCGCAGCAATACGTCGAATTCCGCGACATGCAGGGCCGCGGCCTCGCCGGTCGAACCGGCCACCACCAGTGCCTGCGTGCCGCCGGCCAGTTGTGCGTCGATGAGGCGACGCCAGGCGTCGAGGTCGAGCTCACCGTCGGGATCGAACGGCGTCGCCAGTGCGGTGATGCTGCCGGAAAGTCGCAAGTCGGAGGCCTTTGCATGAGTGGCGGAGGGTGCAGCGCGCAGGACTCTATGGACGGGCTGCAGGCGGCCGATGTTACTTGCGGCGCGAAAGCACGGGCAAGTATGCTGCCTGCAGCCACGCTCCGCTTGCGGATCGTCGTTCAGCTCCCGGGCGACATGCAGTTTGCGTATCGCGCCGAAGCCAGTCCCCTCTTTTGCAGGCGCCGCCTTGACCGACCCCAATCCCCGGCCGTCGCCGAATGAAAACCACCTCCTGATCAACGCCTACTCGACGCATCCGGACTCCCCGTTGTTGCCTGTCTCGCGCCGGATCACCGAAAGCGGATGCAATCTCGTTGACGCCCGCCTGTCCACGGTCGGCCGCGATGTCTCGGTGACCGCGCTGGCGATGGGCTCGTGGGATGCGATCGCCAAGCTGGAGGCGATGCTGACCCGGCTGGAGCGCGAGGACCACATCAAGCTGATCTGGTACCGCACCGGCGAGAAGCAGATCCAGTCCGACCTGCTGCCCTACATCGTCGAGGTGGTGGCGGCCGACAAGCCCGGCATCACGTTCCAGCTGGCCGATTTCTTCGATCGCCAGGGCATCACCATCGAGAGCCTGCACTGCACGCGCTACCGGGCGATGCAGACCGGCGCGGACATGTTCTCGGCGCAGATCACCATCGGCGTGCCGGCCAGCATGCACATCGCCGTGTTGCGCGACGACTTCCTGGAGTTCTGCGACCACCTCAACCTGGACGCGATCCTGGATCCGATGAAGTTCTGAGGAGTCAGATCGATGCTCGATACCGGCGACCACGTTCCCGCCGACCTGCCGCTGGACCTGTCCAGCGGTGCCACCGCCACGCTCGCCGACTACCGCGGCCAGTGGCTGGTGCTGTACTTCTACCCGAAGGACAGCACGCCGGGCTGCACCACCGAAGGCAGGGATTTCACCGCCCTGCTGCCGCAATTCCAGGCCGCCGGCGCGCAGATCCTGGGTGTTTCGCGCGACTCGGTGAAGTCCCACCAGAACTTCATCGCCAAGCAGGACCTCGGGTTCGACCTGGTCAGCGACGCGGATGAAGCGCTGTGCAACGCGTTCGGGGTGATCCGGGAAAAGAACCTGTACGGCCGCAAGTTCATGGGCATCGTCCGCAGCACCTACCTGATCGATCCCGACGGTGTCATCGCCCGGTCATGGCAGCCGGTGAAAGTCCCCGGCCATGCCCAGGCCGTGTACGAAGCGCTCGCCGAACTCGCCGGCGCTGCCGGCGCCCCAGCACCCGCCGAAACCCGGTGACCGCCTCGACCAGGCTGCCCTCGCCACCCCGTATCCGCGGGCACGTGGTGGCTTGGTCGTGTCCGCAGCCCTGCCCCGGCAATGCGCTTGTGAACCACCCGGCAGGCAACCTCCTGTTGATCCATCCCCAGTGGAGTTCGTGATGACGAGAAGCAAGCGGATCTACGTGCTCGACACCAACGTGCTGATGCACGATCCGACCGCGCTGTTCAAGTTCCAGGAGCACGACATCTACCTGCCGATGCAGGTGATCGAGGAACTGGACAATGGCAAGAAGGGCACCACCGACGCCAGCCGCAACGCGCGCCAGGTCAGCCGCTTCCTCAACGAGCTGGTCGAGGCCGCCGGCACCGACAGGATCGCCACCGGCATTCCGCTGTCGCCGCCCGGCGGGCTGCAGTTGCGGGGCGTTGCCAGTGCGGGTTGCCTGCGCTTTCAGACCGACCATTTCGATGCCGGCAAGCGGTTTGGCGCGGTGGTGCCGGACAACGCGATCCTCGGCGCGATCCTGGCGCTGAAGGAAGCCGAGCCGGACGCCGACGTGGTGTTCGTGTCCAAGGACATCAACCTGCGGATCAAGTCGGCGATCGCCGGCATCGTGTCGGAGGATTACGAGAACGACCGCGCGCTGGACGACTTCAGCCTGCTCTATACCGGCGCGACCGAGTTGCCGGAGGATTTCTGGAGGCGGCACGGCAAGGAGCTGCGGTCGTGGACCGACAAGGGCCGCACGTACTACGAGATCGCCCGCGTCGATGGCGACAGCTGGTATCCCAACCAGTTCCTGCATCTGCCCGGCAGTGACGAGACCGAGTTGAAGGTCGCCAGCGTCGGCGCTGACAAGGTGGTGCTGCAAATCGTCGACGATTTCCGCCACAACCAGCACGCGGTGTGGGGCATCACGGCGCGCAACCGCGAGCAGAACTTCGCGCTCAACGCGCTGATGGATCCGGAGATCGACTTCGTCACCCTGCTGGGCACCGCCGGCACTGGCAAGACCCTGCTCGCGCTCGCCGCCGGCCTGGCGCAGACGATGGACCAGCAGCGCTATCGGGAAATCATCATGACCCGCGCGACGGTCAGTGTCGGCGAGGACATCGGCTTCCTGCCCGGTACCGAGGAGGAAAAGATGACGCCGTGGATGGGCGCGCTGACCGACAACCTGGAAGTGCTCACCCACAACCAGGAAGGCGGCAGTTGGGGGCGTGCGGCGACCAACGACCTGCTGGCCAGCCGGATCAAGATCCGCTCGTTGAACTTCATGCGCGGGCGCACCTTCCTGAGCCGCTGGCTGATCCTCGACGAGGCGCAGAACCTCACTCCCAAGCAGATGAAGACCCTGATCACCCGCGCCGGCCCCGGCACCAAGATCATCTGTCTGGGCAACGTCGAACAGATCGACACGCCCTACCTCACCGAAACCACCTCCGGCCTGACCTACGCGGTCGACCGCTTCAAGGACTGGCCGCACAGCGCGCACGTGACCCTGCGCCGTGGCGAGCGCTCGCGGCTGGCCGACTACGCCTCCGAGGTGCTGTAAGCCGGTGGCGGAACGGTTCGCCAGCTGGGTATGGGTGGGTGCGGCGGCGCTGGCCTGCGTGGCCGGCATCATCAACGTGGTCGGCTTTATGGGATACCAGCAGCAGGCCATCACCCACCTCACCGGCAACACGTCCCTGCTGGGCGCGGCGCTGGTCGCCGGTGACCGCCTGGCAACCCTCCATCTGGCCGGCATGATCGTCGCCTATGTGGCCGGTTCGGCGTTGAGCGGACTCATCGTCCAGGACAGCACGCTGCAACTGGGGCGTCGTTATGGCGTCGTGCTGACGATCGAGGCAGTGATGCTGTTCGCGGCGATCCCGCTGTTCCGCCAGCAGCACCTCGCCGGCCCATTGCTCGCGGCCATGGCCTGCGGACTGCAGAACGCGATGACGACGACCTACAGCGGCGCGGTGATCCGCACCTCGCACCTGAGCGGCATGTTCACCGACCTGGGCATCATGCTCGGCCACGCCGTGCGCGGGATGCCGCTGGGCCGGCGGCGGTTGGCGCTGTGCGTGGTGATCATCAGCTTCTTCTTCGTCGGCGGCCTGCTGGGCGCCTGGATGTTCACGCGGTTCGACTATGGCGCGCTGTACCTGCCGGCCATCCTGACCGGTCTCACCGGACTGGGGTATGGCGTCTACCGGCATCTGCATCCGCCGGCTGTGCCGTAGTCTGCGTGACCCGCGCGCAGCCATCCGCGACCGATTCCGCGACAATGGCGCCATGACCATCGACCACGCCCCCCGCCCCGTCTGCGCGCTCACCATTGCCGGCTCCGATTCCGGCGGCGGAGCGGGCATCCAGGCGGACCTGAAGACCTTCGCCGCGCACCGTGTCCACGGCCTGAGCGCGCTTGCCGCGCTGACCGCCCAGCACACCCGTGGGGTAACGGCGGTACATGTACCCGACACCGGCTTCCTGCGCGCCCAGGTCGACGCCTGCTTCGATGATTTCCGGATCGGTGCGGTCAAGCTTGGGATGCTCGCCAACGCCGAGGTCATCCACGCCGTTGCCGACGCGCTGGAGCACTACCGCCCCGCGCACATCGTGCTGGATCCGGTGATGGTTGCCACCTCCGGCGCGCGGCTGCTGGAGCCGGCGGCGCTGGATGCGTTGCGCAACCGCCTGATGCCGATGGCCAGCCTGATCACCCCGAACCTGCCCGAAGCGGAACTGCTGCTGGGTCATCGCGTGGCCGATGGCGCGGCGATGCAATCCGCCTGTTTGGAGTTGCTGGAAGCCGGCGCGCGAGCGGTCCTGCTCAAGGGCGGACATCTGGAAGACGGCGGCGACGTGGTCGACCTGCTCGCCGATGGTGACAACGACGGCAGCATCGAGTCGATCCGCCACCCCCGCCTGGCGATCGATGCCCACGGCACCGGCTGCACGCTCGCCTCGGCGGTGGCCGCCTGCCTCGCATTGGGCAGCCCGTTGTCGCAGGCCTGCATCGACGCGTCCGATTACGTGCACCGCGCGCTGCGCGGCGGCTACCGGCCGGGACGCGGCGATGTCGTCGTGCTCGATCACTTCGGCGCGGCCCTGGCCATGCCAACCGGTCTGCCCGGTGGACCGGACTGATGCAGGCGCTGGAGCTGCCGGTCGACGCCGACGACGGCCATCGCTGGAACCTGCTGGCGCACATCCCGGAACAGCCTGTCACCAGTTTGCTGTGGCTGCCGGCGCTGGGCGTGGCGGCGCGCCATTACCTGCCACTGGCGGAATCGCTGGCCGCGCGCGGCATCGCGGTGTTCCTGCACGAATGGCGTGGACACGGCAGCAGCAGCCTGCGTGCATCGCGGAAATGCGATTGGGGTTACGCCGAATTGCTGGAAGCAGACCTGCCCGCCAGCGAAGCGGCCCTGTCCGCGGCCCTCCCCGCTGGACTGCCAACGATCATCGGCGGGCACAGCCTCGGCGGCCAGCTCGCCAGTTGCCGTATCGCGATGACACCCGCACAACACGACCGCCAGCTGTGGCTGGTCGGCAGCGGCGCGCCGTATTGGCGGGCGTTCCCGACCCCCACGCGCTGGTACCTGCCGCTGGCCTACCGCTTCCTGCCGTGGCTGGCCGGCCTCAATGGCGTCCTGCCCGGTCGCCGCATCGGTTTCGGCGGTCGCGAGGCACGCGGAGTGATCGGCGACTGGTCGCGCACCGCACTCAGCGGTCGTTACGCAGCACGCGGCATCGACACGAATCTCGAGGCCGCGCTGGCTGAGTCGGCGCCGCGAATCCAGGCCGTCCTGTTCGCGCACGACTGGCTCGCCCCCGAATCCTCGCTGCGCTTCCTGCTGGCGAAGATGCCGCGCGCCAGCGCGTCGGTAAGTACGCTGGACGACGCCATTCTGGGCAGCCGCGCCGACCATTTCGAATGGATGAAGCAGCCCGATGCGGTGGCCGACGCCTTGCTGCGCCAGCCGGGCAACGCTAGCGCCACACCTGCGGTTGATTGACGGCCATCGCGGCATTCAATACGGCCGCGGCGGGCCGGGAAACCGCTTCCACCGGCTTCCTCGCCGCCGCGCGATAACCGTCGGGATTCATCGACTGCCACAACCAGGCATCGCGGCACATCGCGTCCAGATCGAGTTGCGCGCGCCAGCCAAGCAACTGCCGGGCCAGGGTCGGATCGGCGTAGACCTCGGCGACGTCGCCGGGGCGGCGCTCCGCGACTTCATAGGGTATCGCCCGCCCCGAGGCACGCTCGAAGGCGTGGACCAACTCCAGGACACTGATCCCCCGGCCTGTCCCCAGGTTCACGGTCACGTTGCGGTTGGACTCGCACAGGTAATCGAGCGCATCGACATGGGCACGAGCCAGATCCATCACGTGGATATAGTCCCGGACGCCCGTCCCGTCGGATGTGGGGTAATCGTCACCGAAGATACGCAGCCGCTCACGCTGCCCCGTCGCCACCTGGCACACATACGGCAGCAGGTTCGCCGGCGGCCCCGCCGGGTCTTCGCCGATCAGTCCGGAGGGATGGGCACCGACCGGATTGAAATAGCGCAGGATCGCCACACGGAATGCCGGGTCGGCAGCCCCCAGGTCACCGATGAGTTGCTCCATCACCAGTTTGGTGCGGCCGTATGGATTGGTGACCCGCAGCGGTGACTGCTCGTTCACCGGCACCTGCTCGGGATCCCCATAGACGGTGGCCGAGGAGCTGAAAACCAGCCTTGAAATGCCGGCCTGCTGCATCGCCTGCAACAGGTTGATGGTGCCGCCGATGTTGTTGTCGAAGTAGTCGAGGGGGCGGGCGCAGGACTCCCCGACCGCCTTGAGTGCGGCGAAGTGGAACACCGCATCGAAATGCTCCCGGTCGAACAGCCGGGCGAGCGCTGGCCGGTCGCGCAGGTCGATACGAAAGGACTCCACCGGTCTGCCGATGATCGTCCGCAGTCGATCGACCACCCGGGGCGAGCTGTTGGCGAAATTGTCGGCCACGAAGGTCTCATGCCCCTGCTGGGCCAGCGCCACGCAGGCATGGCTGCCGATGTAGCCCGCCCCTCCGAACACCAGGATCCGCATTGAGCCCGCTCCAGCCGCGATGTCCCTGATTCCAACGCGAATGACCGGCAAACCCGGCAATTCCGGCAGCGCATGCAGCCCTGCTGCCTGGCGATACGCGAAGAGGACCGACCCGGTTGCCGAAAACCGTGGCCGCCAAAAATCGGCTTCGGCGTTGATCCAGAGAGCCAACACCGGAGAAGTCACATGCGCACGATATTCCGCCTCGGGGCCACGGCCCTGCTCCCGCTCCTGCTCCTGGTTGCCTGCGCCAGCACCGGCAACGCCCATCTCGACGCGGCACCAAACGAAGCCGACATGGCACCCGCATCCAGCGAGCCCTACAAGATCGGGGTCGACGACATGGTCAAGGTGTCGGTCTGGCGAAACCCCGAACTCGAAGTCATCGCGCCCGTACGCCCGGATGGCCACATCTCCGTGCCGCTGGTGGGCGATGTGGCCGCCGGCGGACGCACGGCAGCCGAAGTGGCCAGTGAGATCCAGACCAAGCTGTCCGCCTACGTGGTGGAGCCGCAGGTGACCGTCATCCTTACGGAGCTGCGCAGCCACGAGTACCTGTCGCGCGTACGGGTCACCGGTGCGGTGCGCCAGCCGGTCTCGATTCCCTACCGCCAGGGGATGACCGTGCTGGACGCGGTGCTTGCCGCCGGCGGAGTGACCGAGTTCGCGGCCCCCAACCGCTCCGGCCTGTACCGACAGGGCAGCGACGGCACCAAGAGCTACTCGGTCGCGTTGGGCCGGATCCTCAACAGCGGCGACCTGGCGACCAATTACCGCGTTGCTCCGGGCGACGTCATCACTGTTCCCGAACGCGCGCTATGAAAACCGGCATCGCGACCTGGAGGCCATCGCCACCTCCGAACCCACGGCTGCCCACGCCGGTAGAGGTCGTGCCGGTGGTGCTGGAAGAAGCCAAACGGCGCCCGCTGCTGCTGGCCGGAATATTCGCCGCGGTCGCCATCTGCGCCCTGTTGCTGGGACTGAGCCTGCCGAAGGCCTACACCTCCAGCACCACCATCCAGATCTCGGACAACGACTTCACCGGGGCCTCCAACAAGGGCAGGTCCGGCGAAGAACCGCTGGACCGTGCGGCTGCGGCGCGAGAAGTCGCCTTCAGCCACAAGGTGATGAGCGACATCCTCGTCGCCGGCGGCTGGATGGACCAGAAGCCCAGCGAGGTCGACCAGGAACGACTGATCAACCAGATCACCGGACGCACCTCCATCACCAGTTCGAAACAGTTGCCCGACCTGATCCGCATCAGCTACAGCGACGCCAGCCCGTTGCGCGCCTACAAGGTCACCCAGCGACTGGGCGAGTTGATCATCCGGGAGAGCGCCACCAGCCGGGCGCGGGAAAGCCGCGACGCCTTCAAGTTCATCGACAGCCAGGTGGCTGAGTACCGGCAGCGGATGGCCGAGTCGGACGCCAAGCTCGCCGACTTCTACAAGGCCCACCCCGAAGCCCGCGCCGGCACCAGTGACGAAGTGAGCCGGCGCATCTCGGACCTGCGCCGATCGGTCGACAACGCCCGGATGGATCTGGTCGATGCCAGCGCGACGGGCGGGGTACTGCGCAACCAGATGTCCAGCGAGAGCCCCCTGGGCGTCATGCAGAGCCGCGCCAGCCAGAACCAGGTCCGCATGGCCGAGTTGCAGGCCGAGCGCGACCGGTTGCTGCTCAACTACACGCCCCAGCATCCGGATGTGGTGCGCATCCAGCATCAGATGGATCAGCTCGCGTCAGGCCTGGGCAGCAGCGCTTCCAGGGAAATGACCCTCGTCGTCCCGAAAGGCGCCAGCTCGGGCGGTAATGGCGCGGGCGCGCTGAATCCCGTATACGGCCAGTTGAAGGGGCGACTGGCGGAGGCCAACAGCCGGCGCGCCGCCTCTGCATCGCGGGTAGCGATCGGCCAGGGGCTGCTGCAGGAAGAGATTTCGCGCAGCGAGCGACTGACGGAGACCGAGGCTGCCCTGACCGCCTTGACCCGCGACTACGAGATCAACCGGGGGCTGTATGAGGATCTGGTCAAGCAACGGGAGAGCGCGCGGGTGGCGATGAACCGGGACTCCGGGCAGACCGGACTGAACTTCCGTGTCCAGGAGCCGACCTCGTATCCCCTGCAGCCCAGCAGCAAGCTGCGTCTGGCCCACGTCGCCGCAGCCGGGCTCATTCTGGCCGTCGCAATCCCTGTATTGGTGCTGTTGGGCTGGTTGCGCGTGGACCCACGGGTCCGCACGACCACCCAGATAGAACAGCTCGCCGGGCTGCCGGTGCTGGGCAGCGTTCCTTCGCACCGCACGCCCGCACGGGCCATCCAGAGCAAGCGGGATCACCGCCTCGTCTATGCACTGATCCTCGTCGTTCCCCTGGCCTATGGCGTGGCCCTCGCCGCCAAATTGATGGGCAATTCATGAACAGGACTTCCTTGTTTCCCCTGCGGGCCGATCTGAGCCCCCCGGCGGCCGCCCACGCCGACCAGAATCTTGCGCAGGTGGGCGAATCGCCGGCGCTTTCCCCGGCCGAGCTGCAGGAACGGTCGTTGATCTGCAACGACCTGCAGCCCCGACCCGAAGTCAACGCGTTCCGTGAACTACGGACCCGCCTGTTGGCCGCAGCGGGCGAGCGCAGCTTCGTGACGCTTGTGGCACCCGTCAGCTCTGGCGGCGGCGGCAGTTACGTATGCCGCAACCTCGCCGCCGCCTTCGCCTTCGACGAGAACAAGAGCGCGGCCATCCTGGACTGCAACCCGTACCACCCCAGCCAGGCCGAGACCATGAGGATCGAGCCGACCCGCGGCGGACTGATCGACTACCTGCGGGATCCCGACGTGGATATCGGCGACATCCTCTACGAAACCGGCATGCCCCGGCTCAGGCTGATTCCGGTCGGCACGCTGGCCGGATCCGGCAGCGAGCATTTCTCATCGTTCCGGATGCAGCTGTTGCTGGACGCGCTACGCGACCGCTACCCCGCGCGCTATCTGTTCCTGGACTGCCCGGCGATCAACACCGGCCCGGATGCACGGATCCTGGCCGACCTGGTGGATGTCGTGGTGCTGGTCTCGGGGTACGGACGTGACAGTCCTGGCGCAATCGCCCAGGCGGCAGCCAACTTCGACCCCGAGAAGTTCGCGGGGGTGGTGTTCAACCATGGCGCATGAGGCGAAATCGATGACGACCTCCCAAGCGGGATTCCGGCGACCTGCCGCTCATCGCCCACGCCTGCCACGCAGGCGGCTGGCCGCGGCGCTTGCCGCCCTGATCCTGGTGGCCGCGACACCGGCAACCGCGCTGGACCTCAAGTACGACATTGGCGGATACCTGCGCCACAGCGACAACATGAACCTCGGCGAGACCACCGAAATCAGCGACACGGTGGCCGCCCCGTTTTTTCGTTTCGATGCCGAACAGGCCGGGGCGCGGGTACAGATCCGTGCACTGGGCGAAATCGAATACGACGATTACCTCGACAACAGTTTCGACGACCAGTTGCGCGGCAAGCTCTCCGGCCGGATGAACTGGGCGGTGGTTCCGGAACGGCTGGACTTCGTCATCCAGGACTATCTCGACCAGCAACCGATCGACCAGCTGGATGCGTTCAGCCCGGGAAACCAGCAGCAGGTCAACATGCTGGTCGCCGGCCCCACCCTGCACCTGCGGTTCAATCCGGTGACCCGGGCCCAGATCGACGCCCGCTATGGCAATACCTACGCCGAGGAGACCACATCGTTTCGTGGCGACCGATACAGTGCGGCGGCTCGCCTGCTGCGCGACCTGAATCCAACATCGACGGTGTCGGCGAATCTCGAAAGCACCAGGGTCGAGTACAACGCGGCGGGGTCGGCTGCCGACTACAAACGCCACGATGGCTATGTGGGCTACGTGCGGCATCGTGGCAACCTGAATGTCGAGCTCGACCTGGGCTATTCACGGCTTGAGCGGGATATCGCCAGCGGCCATTCGTCCTCGGCACTCGTTCGGGCCGATGCCGACTGGAAAGCCTCCGGCCGCAGCCGCGTGCGGGCGAACATCCGCTACCAGTACGCCGACGCGACGCAAAGCCTGATCACGCCGACGCTGGATTTCAGCGATCGGAGCATGGCCTACCTGGCCTACCCGGACCTCGTGGTCGATCCGAATGTGTTCCGCGAGCGGGTCGCCAAGGTCTCCTACCAGTTCACCGCCGACCGGACCAGCCTGCGCCTGCAGCCGTATTACCGCCGTGTCGACTATGTCGATGACGGACTCGACGACCAGGATCGCCGCGGCCTGCTGGCCACCATCGACTATCGCCTGCGGCCACTGACCACGTTGTCGCTGCTGGTGGGCCACGAACAGCGCAAATACGACATCGTCGCCCGCAAGGACCGGGACAATGTGATCAACCTGGGCCTGGCCCACCAGTTCACCCGCCACTGGATCGGCCAGGTCGACCTGCGCCATTCGGAGCGTGACAGCTCCGCTGCGGGGCGCAGCTACAGCGCCAACTCCGCCATGGTCAGCATCCTTTACAGGCGATGACAGGGCCGACGTCATGCGGACCTTCCAGCCCACCTGTCATACGACCGAACCGGACCTGTGCCGGGAATCCGCCCCGCCGACGCGCTGCAGGCGGGCGGGAGACTGAACATGCTCATCGTGCTCTCGTCAAACGTGCTCTGGTCATGTGTGTTCTGGGCCTGCCTGGCGGTGCTCGCCTTCACCTACCTCGGGTATCCGCTGGTGCTGGCGGTCAAGGCGGCAGGGCGGTCAGAACCTGTGCCGCGCATACGTGAAGCTGCCCGGACGGTCCCGGTCGACGTGCTGCTGGTGGTCCATGACGCGGCGTCCCAGCTGGCCAGGAAGCTGGACAACCTGGTGGCACTGGACTATCCGCTCGAACAGCTTCGAATCAACGTCGTCTGCGACGGCTGCACCGATGCGACGGAGGAGGTGGCGCGCAGTCATCCCTCCCCGCGCATACGCGTCTTCGCCTTCCCCGAGCGTGCCGGAAAGTCCGCCTGCATCGACCGTGTCCTCGCGCGACTCGACGCGGAGATCGTGCTGTTCACCGACGTCCGCCAGCCATTGGCTTCCAACGCCCTGAACGCCCTGGTGGCAGCACTTGCGGAACCCGGCGTCGGCGCTGCCAGTGGCGAGCTGGTGATCCTCCACCCGGAGGGGTTCGCCGGGGGGGTGGATGCCTATTGGCGCTACGAGAAACGGATTCGACGCCTGGAAAGCGCCACCGGCTCAGTGGTCGGTGCGACCGGCGCACTGTATGCCGCCAGGCGCAGCGCCATCCCCGACGTACCGGCAGGACTGATCCTTGATGACATGTGGATTCCACTGCAGATCGCGGCGCAGGGCTACCGCGTGGTCTTCGTTCCCGAGGCCATTGCCTACGACCATGGCAGCCCGGACGCCGCGACCGAGGAAACCCGCAAACGCCGGACGCTGGCAGGCAACTACCAGTTGATCCACCGCTGGCCCGCCCTCGCGCTGCCGTGGGGTCATCCGCTGGCCTGGCGGCTGTGGGGGCACAAATGGCTGCGCCTGATCGCGCCCTGGCTGCTGTTGTGCGCACTGGCGAGCAGCGCGGTGCTCGCGGTCCGCGGCGATGCCTTCTATCAGGCCCTGCTGGCCCTGCAATTGGCAGCGTATGCGACCGCCCTCATTGGCCGGGCGTCTCCACTCATCGCCCGGGTGTTCATGCCGGCGCGCCTGGCCGCCGCCTTCCTGAGCCTCAACGCGAGCGCGATGCTGGCGCTGTCCGACTACCTGCGCCACCCCAATGCACACCTGTGGCAGACCACACGCTATCCGGATCGTCCGCGATGAGCGCCCCTGCTCCACTGCAACGTGCTCCACTGCAACGTGCCCCGCTGCAGCGCGCCGTCTATGTCGTCTCGCAGTTTCCCTGCCTGTCGGAGACCTTCATCGTGCGGGAGATCAGCACGCTGATCGATCAGGGCGTGGACGTCCGCATCATCTCGCTAAAGCCACCGGCCAAGGGCCCCGTGCAGCCCGAATCGATGGCGCTGCTCGACCGGGTCAGGCATCCGCAAGCCCCCGTCCGGGCGTTGCTCGGGACAGCGCGGGCATTGCTGACGAGTCCCAGGCAGGTCCTGGGCTCGATGATGACGATCCTGCACGACAGCCGACGCCGGCCTCAGGTGGCCGCCAAGTCCCTGGGCGCCTTGTTCCGCGGACTGCAGCACACCGGCTGGTTGCAGCGCTTCCGCCCCCAGCTGATCCATGCCCACTGGGCCACATATCCCGCCACCGTCGCGTGGACGCTGGGTCGCGTGCTGGATCGTCCCTTCAGCTTCACCTGCCACGCGCACGACATCTTCGTGGAGCGCCAACTGCTGACGCGCAAGCTGCGCGACGCCGCCCTGGCGGTCACGATCTCCCGGTTCAATGTCGCCTGGCTCCAGGCTCTCGGCGCGGCGGATGCCGACACCCGGCTCAAGGTCGTCCATTGCGGCGTGAACCTGGAGCGCAGTGCATGGCTGCCGCATGACCGCGCACCCGCCCTGATCCTGGCCGTCGGCAGGCTCGATCCGATCAAGGGCTTCGGCACCCTGATCGAAGCACTCGTATTGCTGCGCGAACGAGGCATCCGTTTTCATTGCCGGCTGATCGGTTCCGGCCCGCTGGAGGCCGAACTGCGCGGACTGGCCGCGGCCCACGACATGACCCGGATGATCGAGTTCGACGGTGCCCAGACCCAGGACATCGTCCAGGGCTGCATGAACCGCTCGACCCTGTTCGTGCTGCCTTCGCAGGTCACCGAGGACGGCAACCGCGATGGCATCCCGGTGGCCCTGATGGAGGCGATGGCGAGCGGCTGCCCGGTCATCAGCACCCGGGTATCCGGCATTCCCGAGCTGATCGAACACGGTCGCGACGGTTTGCTGGTCGAGCAACGCAACGCCGTCGAACTCGCCGATGCGATCGAGCAGCTGCTGGCCGATCCGGATCTCCGCGCCCACCTTTCGGCCCGGGCCCGGGCCCACATCGAGCTGGCCTTCGACGCACGCAAGGAGGCGATGCGCCTGCATGGCTACATGGCGGAGGTGGCACATGGCCAATAGGCGCGTACTGCTGGTCAGCGACGAAATGGAGATCGGCGGCAGCCAACGCCAGATCGCCCACCTGCTCGCCGGTCTGGACCGCAGCCAATGGGAGCCGGAACTGCTGTTTTTCCGGACCCCGTCCTTTCTCATCACAGAGATCGAACGCCTGGGCGTGCGCGTGCATCACATCCCCAAACACGGGAAGGTCGATCCGGGCTTTGTCCTGCGCTACGCATCGCTGCTTCGCCAGGGCCATTACGACCTGGTGCACGCGTTCTCGTTGACCGCCGAGCTGTGGACCCTGGTAGCGCGCGCACTGCCGGGACAGATGCCACCGCAGATCGCGTCGGTACGTGGCTTGTACCTCAGCGAACCAGCGAGGTTCTGGCAGCTCAAACGCCTCGTCATCCGACACAGCGCGGCAGTGATCGCCAATGCCAGGGCCTGCGCCGAAGCCACTGCGGCCCGCACCCACATTCCGCTCGAGCGGTTTGCGGTCATCCCCAACGGGGTTGCCTCGCCCGCACTGCTGTGCGAGCCGGAGCGCAGGAGCCTTCGCGCGCGGATCGGGATTCCTCCGCAACGCACCTTCGGCCTGTTCGTGGGACGCCTCGTGAAGGAGAAGAACCTCCACTGCCTGCTGCGCGCGATGGCCGGGCTGCCCGCCGGGTTTCGTCCGTTCGTGGCCTTGGCTGGGGATGGGCCATTGCACGACGAACTGCAGACGATGGCCGAAGCCCTGGGCCTTGGGGCCGACCTGCGTTTTCTGGGCGAACGACGGGATGCCTGCCAGCTGATGCAGACCGCTGACTTCCTGGTCCTGCCATCCCGCCAGGAAGGCATGTCCAACGCGATTCTGGAGGCCATGGCCGCCGGCTGCCCCGTGGTCGCCTCCCGGGTCGGCGGCAACCGGGAGCTGGTCGTGTCCGGCCAGACCGGCCTGCTGTTCCCCAACGACGACGATTGCGCACTGGGGTCGTGCCTTCGCGGGATCAGCCAGGACGCAGACCTGCGCCGACGACTCTCGACCCGCGCCCGGCAACAGGCGCTGGAGCGTCATTCGGTCTCCGCAATGATCAACGCCACCACGGCGATCTACGAGCAGGTGCTGCGAAACCCGGTCCCGTTGCGCAGGGCCACCGCGAATCCCCAGGCCTCCCCCATGGACGAACGCGCATGAGCAAGCGCATGAGCAAGCGCATGAACCACCCCAGCCACCCACGGGTATTGATGGTGCTGGAAGGCCCCTACCCGGCCCGGAACGGTGGCGGCGCGGAAACCCAGGTCCGCACGTTGACCCGCGCCATGCGTGGTCAAGGCGTGCGCGTGGCCGTCGTGGCGCCATTGACGGAACACGCGCCGCAGTCCCCCGTCTCGCGGGTGGACGGCGTACCGGTGTTCCGCCTGCGCTACCCGCGCGTCCGCCTGCTGGGCGGACCACTGCTGTGGATGGCACTGGTGCGGTTCCTGCTGGCACATCGCCACGATTACGACGTCTGGCATGTGCATGTGGCGCGCCAATGGGCCGTGATCTGCACACTGCTGGGGCCATGGCTGGGGAAACGGGTGGTGATCAAGATCGCCGGCAACTGGGATCTGGAACGCGGGGTCCTGGCCCTGGATCGCAAGCCGTGGAACAAGCTGGCCAAACGAGTCCTCCTGCGGGCGCACGGCTGGCAGGCGATCAGCCGGCGTATCGCCACCACGCTTCCAACATTGGGCGTGCCGCAATCACGTATCTGGTCCATTCCCAACGCGGTCGACACGGCCCGTTTCCAGCGGTTGTCGCCTTCCTCATCGCTCTCGCCCCGCTTCCTGTTCATTGGCCGCCTGATGCCGGAAAAGGGACTGATCACCTTGTTGCATGCGTTCAGCGATATCGCCGCCCGCCACCCCCGCGCCCACCTGACCATTGCCGGTACGGGTTGGTTGCGTGCCGAACTGGAAGCCTCCGCGCAGGCGTGCGGCATCGCGACCCGGGTGACATTCACCGGGCACCGCGACGATATCGACAACCTGCTGCTCGACGCGAACATCGGCGTGTTGCCGTCCTTCACGGAGGGGCTGTCCAACACGCTGCTGGAATCCATGGCCGCCGGACTTCCGATGATCGCCAGCCGTATCAGCGGCAACGAGGACCTCATCCACGATGGGGAAAACGGCTGGCTGTTCGAGCCCGGCGACCGCGACGGACTGGCGCGCTGCCTGGATGCGGCCGCCTCGCTGCTGCCCGCCCAACGCCAGCGCCTGGGCGAATGCGCGCGGCGTACCGTTTCACGCCACGCAAGCCTGGAGATCGTGGTCAGCCGCCTGATCGGGTTCTACGAAGGCGGCCTCTGCACGGACGATGCCATCGCGCAGCCACGAAGCCGGGAAGCCTGAGCATGTGCGGGATCGCCGGCATCGTTGTCTCCCCCGGACAGGCGCCTCCCCCCGAGTCGCTGGGACAGCGCATGATCGACGTGATACGCCATCGCGGCCCGGACGATTCCGGCCTGCATCGCGACGAGCACGCCCTGATCGGCATGCGCCGCCTGGCCATCATCGACGTGGCCGGCGGCCACCAGCCGGCCTATGCCCTCGACGAGCAGGTCTGTCTGGTGTTCAACGGGGAGATCTACAACTTCCGCGAACTGCGCCGCGAACTCGAACGCGACGGCCATGTGTTCCGCAGCGACGGCGAGGCGGAGGTCGTCCTGCAGATGTACCTGCGGCTGGGCACCGCTGCGATCAGCCGTTTCGATGGCATGTTCGCGATCGCCATCTGGGACCGCCGCAGCCGTGAGCTGTTGCTGGCGCGGGACCGGTTCGGCGAGAAGCCGCTGTACTACACCAGCAACCCGAACCGGATCCTGTTCGGTTCGGAACTGAAGTCCCTGCTGCAATCCCCCGGCTGCCCGCGCGACCTCGCACCCGACGCGCTGCGCGCCTACCTCACCTACGGCTACGTGCCGTCGCCGGACAGCATCTTCGCCGGAGTATCCAAGCTGCCGCCCGCCCATTGGCTGCGCTGGCGCGACGGCAAGATCGAACTGCAGCGTTACTGGCGTCCCAGCCTGCAGCCCAAGACCGCGCTGTCGGAGGCGGAGGCGATCGAGGAGCTAGCGGAACTGCTCGACCGCGCGGTGGCAAGCCGGCTGGTATCGGACGTGCCGTTCGGCGCATTCCTCAGTGGCGGGCTCGATTCCAGCACGGTGGTGGCACTGATGGCGCGCCACCTGTCGCAGCCGGTCAAGACCTTCACGATCGGCTTCCGCGAGGCTGCCTACAGCGAACTGGAGGATGCCCGCGTGGCCGCCCGCCACCTGGGTACCGAACACCATGAACTGGTTGTGGAGCCGGACGCCGTCGCATTGCTGCACGACCTGGTCTGGCACTTCGACGAGCCCTTTGCCGACTCGTCCGCCGTGCCCACGTTCCTCGTCTCCCGCCTGGCCCGCCAGCACGTGAAGATGGTGCTGACCGGAGATGGCGCCGACGAACTGTTCGGCGGCTACGACCGCTACCTGAAACTGATGACGCTGGAACAGCTGGGGCCTTTTGGACGCCCGGCCGGCACCGCGCTCCGCCTGGCCGGCGCGCTGCTGCCGGACCCGATGGGCGGGCGGATCGGCCGCATCGGCGAGCGTTTGCGGATGTCGCGTGACGAGCGCTATCTGAGCGGTGTCGCCCTGATGCGCGCCGACACCGCAGTGGCCCTGCATCCGCGTGCCGGCGGCGCGCGGCACTATCACCTGCCGCTGCAGGACGAGGCCGGCACCGACTTGGGCGCCGGTCGCTCCGCGCTCGATCGCGCGGTCGCGATCGACCTGCAGAGCTACCTGCCGGACGACATCCTGGTGAAGCTGGACCGCATGGCGATGGCCAATTCACTCGAGGGCCGCTCCCCGTTCCTGCACCCGCAACTGGCCGAGTTCGCGCTGAGCCTGCCCGGGAAGTTCCGGGTCCGGGACGGCCGCGGCAAACACCTGTTGCGGCAGGCGGCCCGGCGCTGGTTGCCATCGCGCCTGCTGGACAAGCCCAAGCAGGGGTTCGCCATTCCGCTGGCCGAATGGTTCCGTGGCCCGCTGCGGCAACTGGCCGGCGACACCTTCGCTTCCCGCAACTTCCGCGAGCGCGGCTTGATCGATCCGCACGCGGCGAAGACCCTGCTCGACGAGCACGTCCGCGGCCATGCCGACCGGCGCGAGTCGCTGTGGCAACTGGTGTGCCTGGAGCTGTGGGCACAGCGCTTCCTCGATGCCCCCCAGCCGGCGGAGGACTGACCCATGCTGCTGCGTCTCGTGCTGGCGATACCCATCCTGCTGATGCCGAACCTGCTCTACGTCCCGCTGGACACCGGCGTGCCGGGGCTCAACCTGGCCAATCTGCTGTTGATCGCGCTGGTGGCCGCGGTGGCCCTGTCCGCACCACCGACGGCTCCGACCACCGGCGTCGGTACGTTGACCCCACCGCTGCTGCTGCTTTTCGTGGTGCTGGCGATCGCCACTGTCATCGCGATGGTCTCGATGCCGATGGATCCGCTGCGTGACCTCATCGATCTCAAGGACTTCGTGTTCTACCCGTTGCTGTACTTCGTGTACCGCCGATGCCGGCAGGACCTCGCCGGCACCCGGCAACTGATCTGGCTGACGGTCGCGGTTGCGGTCGCGGCCGGCATCGACGCCGTCCTGCAAGGCATCGAGATGGACACCCTGTCCAGCTTCTCCGACACCAACCGCGTCGCGGGCCCCTTCGGCGACTACCGCTCCGCCAATCGCGCCGGCGTGTTTTTCGTGATGTTCCTGCCGATGCTGGCCGCGGTCGTCCTGTTCCTTCGAGGCCACGGATTCATGCGGCTGCTGGCAGCGGGCGGGGCCGCGATACTCGCGCTGGCTGTCCTGCTCACCTACTCGCGCCAGGCCTACCTGATCGCCGTCGTGGTACTGGCGCTGCTGGTGGTTCGAAAGCATGTCCTGCTTGCCCTGCTGCTGGCCGTGGCGGCGCTCCCGGCACTCACTTTGGTGCCCACGGGCGTGGTGGAACGGGTGGCGGAAACCCGCCAGGAAAACGTTGTCGGCGGCCCCGAGCTCGACGTCAGCACCGCCAGCCGTTTCGAGATCTGGTCCGGCGCGATCGACATGTGGCAGGAACACCCGGCAGGGGTCGGACTGGGGCGCTTCCCCGAATACATCGGCGACTACTCGGAATACCAGCACTACGACGCGCACAACATGTACGTCCTGATGCTCGCCGAATGCGGCCCGCTGGGGCTGTTCGCGCTGCTGTGGCTGCTCTGGCGCCTGCTCAGACTCGGCTTCAACGTAAGCCGGGCCTCGGGCGATGCGGAAAGCAGGATGCTCGGCCTCGGGTTCACGGCGACGGTCGTCGCCATGGCCATGGGAAACCTCTACGGATCGCCCTTCCATGAAGGCCTGGTCATGGCCAATTTCTGGATCCTGTGCGGA
>DATJBR010000228.1:0-6939 GCA_035515255.1 Lysobacter sp.
CAGCACCAGGCCGATCAGCACCGCGATCGACGACATCAGCACGGTCAGTCCGAGCGTGCGCCAGCCGATGCGGCCCAGTGCATTGATGTCGCCCATCTCGCTGACGCCCATCACCAGCGCGGAGAACAGCAGCGGGATCACCAGCATGAAGATCAGCCGCAGAAACAGCTGGCCGAAAGGATCGGTCACGTACTGGGTGAACAGCTTCAGCCACGGAGTGCATCGCCAGGCCGCTTCCGCGTCGCCGCCGACCGCACACAACAGATGGTCAACGGGCAGACCGCGCCATTCACCCAAGCCGGATGCGTAAGCGACGAGTCCGAACGCCAGACCGACGATGAAGCCGATGGCCATCTTCCAGTGCAGCGGCATCTTCTGCTTCGTTCCGGGACGGGTGTTCGCGTCGGTCATAGTGTGGCTTCCCCAGGACAAGCGGCCGAGCTTAGCAAACCGCGACCCGGAGGCCCCGGCCTTTTGGTCACGACCCCGCCCGCTCACGTGTCCGGATACAGCGGCGGCAATGGCGATGGCGGCGCTGTCGATGACGCACGCCAGCGCGGGCCGCTGGCAAAGGCCTCACGCATCAGCCGGCGTGCGACGACCCCATCGCCACCACCCCAGCGCGCGCGCTGCATGGCTCCAACGGCATCGGCCTGCCCCGGATCGACCAGGCGCGCGCGCGCCTCGTCGAGGCCCTGCACCGATGGCTGCGCCAGCGCACACAGGCTGTCGGCGACCTCGTCAAAGTCCCCGCTGTCGAGCGCACGTTTGAAGGCCTCGATGCCGGGCTTTCCGACCGGCGCATGGGTCACTGTTTTGGACGCATTCGCGGCAACGTGCGCAGGCTGTCGATGCAGGCCCCACAGCAGGGTCAGCAGCCACAGCAGGCCGAACGCGGCGGTCGCCAACACCCACCGGCGGTCCGCGCCGGTCGGCATGGCCGATGTGGTTGGGGTTCCGATGGATGGCGTGGGCGGGTTGGCCGCGGGCGCAGCCGATGCCGGCGGCGGCCTTGCGGCATTGCCGCCCGTGCCTGCCGCAACTGTCCACTCCTGCGGCGGCAGCCGGGCAATGCGGGCCTGGTCGCCATCCACGTCCCACCAGTCCAGTTGCAGGCCCGGCATCGTCAACGGACCCGCGCGCGACGGCACCAGTGCGAACTGACGGGTCAGGGTCACCTGCGGACGACCATCGACGAAGCGTTCATCGGCCTGGACCGGTTCGGCGAACACCTGCACGCCATCGACCGGCGGCAACTGCAATTCCGGCATCTGCGCGGCGCTCGCGCCATCGACGATGGCCTCGACAGTCACCGTCGCCGCTTCACCGACACGCAGTTCCTGCGGCGTGGCGCGGTAGTTCAACGTCAGCCCGTGCAACGGCAGCCAGGGCTGCGGTGCCTGCGCCGGCACGGGTTGGACCGCCATTTTCCGCGGCGAGGCCTGCGCCTGCAGCGCGCCACCACGGCCAAGGAACTCACCGAAGAATCCCGATGCCCCCCGGCCCTGGAATGTCGCACCGGGAATGACCAGATCGCCGCTGCGCTCGGGAATCAGCAGGTAGCGGCGCTCGATCACCTGGTAGCGCTGGCCGTTGATCTGCCGGCTGTATTGCGCGTCATCGCCGACCTGGCGCAGCGACGCGCCGTCCGGAGCGGGCTGGTCGAGTTGGCCCGACACCAGCGGCACCGCCGAATACAGCCGCACCACCCAGCCGACCGCCTGCTGCACGAAGGGGCTGGCATCGTCGGGCTCGCTCTCCAGGAACACGTCGTCACCCACCCTCGCTGGAGGTGCGGCGCTGGCCGGAGCCACCACCAGCACCAGCGGGTCGGTGCGCTGGTTGCCAACGCCCAGGCCGGGGATCGTCATCACCCCATCGCGCCGGGGGCGCAGCGCCACCGCATACAAAGTCCGGGTGTGGACGCCGCCACTGCCCAACTCGACCTGGCGCCGGCTGCTGCGGCCACTGATCTCGAACCCGGCCTGCAGCGGACCGTAATCCGGCGCGGCATTGGCGTCGGTTTCGATATTGAGGGTGACCGTCTCGCCGAAGGCGATGCGGTCGCGATCGAGCCACGCCCGGGTCTGCGCGGTAGCGGCCAGACTGGAAAACGACAGCAGCAACAGCACCACGATCTGCAGCGACACTCGCGACATCGACTTCACTCCTCCGCGCCCCCTTGTTGCAGGCGGCGCTGGTATTCGATCCGGAACTTCTCCCGCAACAGGCCGCCCGGGTCGTCCGGCACGCGCCGCAACCAGGCCTCGTTGGCAATACGACGTTCGCGTTGTTCGGCGCTTTCCGGCGTGGCTTCCGGGGCGGCCCCGTCGTCCTTGCCTGCATCCTTTTCCGCCTGCGCCAGCGCCGCCTGCATGCGTTCACGCTGGGCCTGGTCGGCGGCCTGCTGGGATGAGGCATCCGCCGGAGTAGGGGATTCCGGCGGCCGGTTCTCGCCATCCTGCGATGTCTGGCCATCCTGCCGGGGCGTCGATTCGTCGGGCTTGCCCTGGCCGGATTCATCCTGCGGCGAACCCGGACCGTCCCGGGACGCCTGCGGCTTCTGGCCTTGCTGGCCAGCCTGCTTCCCCTGATCGTCCGCGCCCTGATTGCCTGCGTTGCGTTCGTTGTTGTTCTGGTCCTGCTGACCCTTCTGCCCCGGCGGAGGCTGGCGCTTCATCGCCGCCTCGACCGCCTGTTTGTTGGCCACCGCGTCGGGCATCGCCGGATGGCGCCGCAACGCCTGCTCGTATGCTTCGACCGCCTCGGGATAGCGGCTTTCCCGGGCCAATGCATTGCCGCGGTTGTAGTCGGCCTCGGCGCTGTCGAGTTCGCCATAGAGTTTCGCGGCCGTGGCGAAATCACCCTGCCGGTAAGCCTGCGCGGCCTGCTCCATCGTGCGGTGCGCAAGCTGGTCGGAGCGTTGCCACAACTCGGCGGCATGAACGGACCGTCCCGGCAGCCACAGACACAGCACCAGCATCACGACCGGCGCGCCGCGCCGAAATGCGAGCAACGCCAGCGCCATCAACGGCAACAGCAGCCAGTAGCCATCATCCTGCCAGCTCATTCCCTGCTTGCCACCGGCTTGACCAGCAGGCTCCGCATCGCCACTCGCAGCGATCCCCTGACCGTTCGCATCCAGCACACCGAGCCGTGCCAGGTCGCTGTCGTCCCGGGTCAGCGCGACGTAGCCGCCGCCCGCCGTCGCCGCCAATTGCCGCAGCGAATCGGCGTCCAGGCGCGCATTGAGGATGGTGCCGTCCGCTGTCCGGTAGGGCGCGCCATCGACCGTACCCAGACCGATGACCGACACCGAATAGCCGCGCGCCCAGGCGTCAGCGGCTGCCTTGCGCGTTGCCGCATCGGCATGGTCGGTCAACAGCAGGATCCGACCGCGCTTGAACCCGGCCTGCGCCAGCAGCCGCGCCGACCAGGCAATGGCACGGTCGCCGCGCTGGCCATCGACCGGCATCACGTTGGGATGCAGCGCCTCCAGGAACAGGGCGACGTTGCCGGCGTCCCCGGTCAGCGGCGCCACCGTGAAGGCCGCGCCCGCGTAGGCCACCAGACCCACCTGGCCATCCTTGCGTTCGCGCAGCAGGGTCGCCAGCTTGGCCCGCGCCTGGGCAAGCCGTGACGGCGGCAGGTCGCCGGCGAGACTGGCGCTGGACAAGTCCAGCGCGATCACCAGCGGGGCCTGTCCCTGCCATGACGGTTGCTCGACCTGACGCCAGCTGGGCCCGGCCAACGCCAATACCGCGAGGGCATAACCCATCGTCCCGATGACCAACGCCAACCGGCCACGCACCTTGTCGCCGCGATCGAGCAGATGCGCCAACAGGTGCGGATCGACCGCCTCGCGCCAGACATTGGCGCGGCGGCGACGCTGCCACCACCACCCCGCCAGCAGCGGCAGCGCCGCCATCGCCCACAACCAGTCAGGCCGCAACCAGTGCAGCGTGTCGAAGGCGGGGATCATGCGCGCCTCCGTTGCGGGATGACGAACGCCAGCAGGCCCAGCGCGAACGCCGCGCCCAGCGGCCACGCATAGCGTTCGATCTTCGGCCGCACAACCAAGCCAGTTCGTTCGACCGGCTCCAGACGGTCGATCTCGGCATAGATTCCAGCCAGCTCCGCGGTATCGCGCCCCCGGAAGAACCGCCCGCCGGTGGTCTCGGCGACCTTGCGCAAGGTCGCCTCATCGACCTCGTCGCCCCCGCCGGGCATCGGCAACTGGAAGCCGAACAGCGACATCGATCCGTCACCGCCGAAGGCAATGGTGTGTACGCGTACTCCGGCATCACGAGCCAGTTCGGCCGCCTTCAGCGGATCCAGCAGACCTGCGGTGTTGACGCCATCGGTCAGCAGGATCAGCACATGCTCATCGGACGGCCGGTCCGCCGGCCCGGCACCCAGGCGCTTGACCGCCAGCCCGATCGCATCGCCTATCGCAGTCTCCTGCCCGGCCAGTCCGACCACGCTGTCGGCCAGTTGCGAGCGCACGCTGGTCAGGTCCTGGGTCAGCGGCGTCAGGACGTAAGCGCGGCGACCAAACACCAGCAGGCCGACCCGGTCGCCCTGGCGACGGTCGAGGAAATCCGACAGCACGGCCTTGGCCGCCGTGAGTCGATCCACCGCACGACCGCCCAGTTGCATGTCCGGCTCGCTCATGCTGCCCGACAGGTCCAGCGCCAGCATCAGCTCGCGTCCCTGCTGCGGCGGCTGGATCGGCTCGCCCAGTTGCTGCGGCCGCGCCGCCGCCACGCACAACAGCGCCCAGGCCAGCCACGCCAGCCAGGACACCGCGCCCGAGCGCAGCCCATTACCCGACCCTCCGAGTCGTTGCATGCGCTCGTCGAAAGGCACCTTCAACGCGGCCGAGGTGCTGTGCCGCGCCGGCAGCAGCCAACGCGCCAGCCACGGCAGCGGCAACGCCAACAGCAGCCACGGCCACGCGAAACCGTCGAGCCACGCTGTCAGCGATGCGGTCAACTGGTCGATCATCGCGCTGCCATCCACTGCAGGAAGCGGGCGCGCACCAGCGGCCGCAGTGCCGCCACCTCACTGGCATCGACTTCGGCGCGGTAGCCGCCATCCAGCAACAATCGGCCCGGGCCTTCGGTGAATTCGTTGGTGGCGGGTCCTGCCGGGCGACTCTTGCCGATAGCGCCGCTTTCACGGTCGAGGAATGCCAGCCACGCCTCGCCCTGCAAGCGGTCGGCGGCCGGGGCGACCCGGCGCGCGGCACGGCGCAGCAGCTCGGACATCGCCGCGACTTCCGCCGCCGGCGTAGCGGCCGCGGCCGCGGCCAACGCATCGTCGAACATTTTCACGATGAGCTCGCGGCGACGACGCCGACGGCGCAGCCACCACAGCGCAACAACCACCACTAGCAACAGGAGCGCCGCGAGCAGCCACCAACCCGGTGCCGGGGGCCACCACGGCGGCGCGGGCGGTTGGTGGATGTCCCGCAACACCAGCGACGGATCCTGCATCACGCCACCATCGGCCGCTGCCGGCCCAGCAGCGACAACCAGGACTCGCTGGCAGCATCGGTCGACAATGCATGCACGCGCACGCCGCGCGCCGGCAAGGTCGCCAGCGCGGCTTCCAGCGGACGGACGAATTCGGCCCGCCAGCGTTGCCGCTGCGTGGCGCTGCCCAGATCGATCTCGACACGCTCGTCGCCACTGCGGAACGGCAGCGTGGTCGGCGGCGGCGCCGACTCCAGCGGATCGGTCATCAGCAGCACGACCACCTCGTGATGCTGGGCCAGCCCCGGCCAGCGCCGCTCGGGCAACTCCGCCACGCTGCGGGGGTCGGCCAGCACCACCAGTCGCGAACCGGGCCGCAGCAATCGCTGGGCGTGGTCAAGGGCCACCGCCAGACCGGCGTCCTCGGCGGGGGGCTGCGAGTACCAGCGCACCAGTGCATCCAGCACCCGCAATGCCCCGCGCGGGCCGCCCGCCGGCGGCACCGGCGGTTCGCGAAGGCTGCCGCGCAATGCGGCGATGCGGTCGCCATCACGCACCGCGATCCACGCCGCCACCGCCCCGGCACGCGCGGCCTGCACCGACTTGAACCGCGTGCGGGTGCCAAAATACAGCGCGTGTGCGGTGTCGGCGACGATCAGCGTGAGCCGTTCGCGTTCGGCCTGGTAGAGCTTGGTGTGGGCACGACCGGTGCGCGCGGTGAGTCGCCAATCGATGTGGCGGGCGTCGTCGCCGGCCATGTACTCGCGCGATTCGGCGTACTCCATGCCGCGCCCGCGCATCGGCGACAGCGCCTGACCGCTGATGCCGTGACGACCGAGTCGGCCCCCGCGCCGTCCGCTGGCCGCAGCACGCAAAGCGACCAGTTCGGACAGCGAGGGAACAATGCCCTCGCTCACGGCAACGGCACCCTGGCGAGCAGCTCCTTCACCAGACGCTCGCCATCCCAACCCTCGGCGGTCGCCTCGTAGCTGGGCAGAATGCGATGGCGCAACACATCCGGGGCCACCGCACGGACGTCATCCGGGGTCACGAAATCGCGCCCCAGCAACCAGGCATGCGCACGCGCGCAGCGCTCCAGTGCGATCGACCCGCGCGGACTGGCGCCCCAGGCGATCCGCTGCGCCAGCGTCGCGTCATAGGCACGCGCATCGCGCGAGGCCAGCACCAGCTCGATCAGGTAGCGCTCCACCGCCGGTGCCAGATGCACGTCGAGCACCGCGTTACGCGCTGCGAACACATCCGCCTGCGACAGCCGCTGGGTTGGCTCGGCCGCGGGCTTGAGTACATTGCGCGCCCGGTCGCGGGCCAGCTTGAGGATGCCGGCCTCGGTTTTCGCCTCCGGGTAGCCGATCCGCACATGCATCAGGAACCGGTCCAGCTGCGCCTCCGGCAACGGGAAGGTGCCCTCCTGCTCGATCGGGTTCTGGGTCGCCATCACCAG
>DATJBR010000229.1:0-1669 GCA_035515255.1 Lysobacter sp.
AGCACGCCGACGACGGTGAATGGCACCCGCCCGATCCGCACGTTCTGGCCGAGCGGGTCTTCGTCGCCGAACAGCGAGCGCCGCACGGTTTCGCCCAGGATCACCGGCTTGCTGCCACCGCCGTAATCGCGCACGTCGAACACCGCTCCCGACGCCATCGTCCAGCCTTCCAGCGCGAAATAATCCGGCTGCACGCCGTACCAGCTGGTCGCCCAGTTGTTCTCGGCAAACACCACCTGGGCGCTGCCGCGCAGCGTCGCGGCGACGTACTGGACCTCCGGCACCTCCTCCCGGATCGCCTCTGCATCGCCTTCGTTAAGGGTGTAGAAGCTGCTCGCGCTCATACGCACCCCGCCGGCACTGCGGCCGGCATTGGAGCTGATGTCCAGGCGGTTGGAACCCAGCCCGGAGACCAGCTTGTCGATCTCCGCCTGCGTGCCTTGGCCGACCGACACCATCACGATCACCGCCGCGATGCCAATGATCACGCCCAGCGAGGTCAAGGCGCTGCGCAGCCAGTTGCCGCGCAGGGCGAAAATCGCGGTGCGGACCACTTCCCGGAAATTCATGGCGTGGCCTCCTGCTCATGCAGCTCGCCGTCGTGCATGACGAACGTGCGGTCGGCGTGCGCCGCCACTTCGGGATCGTGGGTAATCAGCACCACGGTGTGGTCGTCATCGCGCAACTGCTTGAACAGGGCGAGGATCTCCTCGCCGGTCTTGCTGTCCAGCGCGCCGGTGGGCTCATCGGCCAGCAGGATGGGCGGGCGGTTGATCAGCGCCCGGGCAATTGCCACACGCTGCTGCTGACCACCCGACAACTCGCTGGGCCGGTGGCTTTCGCGGCTGCCCAGGCCGACCGCCGCCAGCGCATCGCGCGCGCGCTGGGCACGCTCATGCGCGGGCACGTTGGCGTATCCCATCGGCATGGCGACGTTTTCCAGCGCGCTCATCCGTGGCAACAGGTTGAAACCCTGGAACACGAAGCCGATCTTGTCGCGACGCAGGATCGCGCGCTCCTCGGCATCCAGGCTGGCGATATCCACGCCATCGCACAGGTAGCGTCCCTGGGTGGGGCTGTCCAGGCAGCCGATCAGGTTCATCAGCGTCGATTTGCCCGATCCCGACGGCCCCATGATCGCCACGAACTCCGCGCGCTGGATCCGCAGATTGACGCCGCGCAGGGCCACCACCTCGGCCTCGGTGCCGGCCGAATAGACCTTGCCTAGGTCACGGGTCTCGATCACCGCCACCTCGGCGTTCATTCGGCCGGTCGTCCGCTGCCGATGACCACCTGGTCGCCGGCGGCCACGGCCCCGGACACCTCCGTCCAACTGCCATCGCTGACGCCGACCCGCACCGGAACCGGCGTCGGCTTGCCATCGACCAGCTTGTACAGCGGCGCACGCCGGGCGGCCAGCAGCGACGTCAGCTCGGTGTTCCATCGTGCCCGCTGGGCCTCCGACAAAGTGGCCTGGAAACCCGCGAACTGCTGGTTGAAGCGCTCCTGCATGCGTTGCCGCATCGCACCGCTGTTGCCGGCCGCATTGTTGGCGTTGCCGCCACGAGGCGGGCCGCCGAACATCGGCGAACCGGTCGGCACGGCGACGGGGGCGGCGGTGCGCGCCGCGGCACGTTCGCGCATGGCCTGCAGTGCGGTATCGAAGGCC
>DATJBR010000230.1:0-6011 GCA_035515255.1 Lysobacter sp.
TGCACGGCACCCGGGCTAGAATGCCGCATGATTTCCGCTCCCACTCCACTTGCCAACCAGTTGCTGATCGCCTTGCCGTCGCTGGAGGAAAGTGCGTTTTCACGCACGGTCGCACTGATCTGCCAGCACGATGCCGATGGCGCGATGGGCATCGTCGTCAACCGTGCCTCCGAGTACACGCTGGGCGAAGTGCTCGGGCAAATGAGCATCCAGGGCGGCAGCGAAGCGCTGCGTACGCAGACCGTGCTCGCTGGCGGGCCGGTGCATCCGGAGCGGGGCTTCGTCCTGCACGACGGTGGCGCGCAATGGGACTCGACGCTCGCCATCACCGACGACCTGTTCCTGACCACCTCCCGTGACATCCTCGAAGCGATGGCCGAGGGGAGGGGGCCGTCCAACGCGATGGTCACGCTGGGCTGCGCCGGTTGGGGCGCGGGCCAGCTTGAGCAGGAGCTGGCCGATAACGACTGGCTGACAGCGCCTCCGGATACCGAGCTGCTGTTCCGCCTGCCGCTGGAGGCGCGGTGGGAAGCGGCCGCGGGGCGCATCGGGGTCGACTTCGCCCATCTGGCCGTCTACTCCGGCCGCGCATGAGCGATACCACGCCTCCGACTGCGCAGGAACCGGCCCCGCCGGTGTCGATCCGCCGCGATGGCACGGTGTTCGGCTTCGATGTCGGTGCGCGCCGGATCGGCGTCGCCGTCGGCAGCATGTTCGGCCACCATGCGCGTGCGCTGGCGGTGATCGATGTGCATGGCCACGGCCCGGACTGGATGACGCTGGACCGCCTCCACAAGGAGTGGCGTCCCGATGGCCTGGTGGTTGGCGATCCGCTCACGCTCGAAGGCGGTAGCCAGCCCGCGCGCGATCGCGCACATGCCTTCGCACGCGAAGTGCAGGCGCGCTACCGGCTGCCGGTGGTACTGGTTGACGAGCGCTCCAGTTCGATCGAGGCGGCACAGCGTTTTGCCGGCGAACGCGCGGAAGGCCGCAAGCGCCGCCGCGACGCGCAGGCCCTGGACGCCATGGCCGCCGCGGTGATCGTCGAGCGCTGGCTTGCCGCGCCTGACGACGCCATCGACATCAGCCGCATTGCGCCGGAGTCCGACACCGGCATCTCGACGCCCCCCGACCGACCGACCTGATCCGCCCGAAGGACCGCATGAGCCACCACGCCGATACCGCCCTGCCGTTGCAACACCTGCTGACGCTCGAGCACCTGCCGCGTGCGCAATTGGTCGCCTTGCTGGACCTCGCCCAGCGTTATGCCGAGGGGCGCGACAATCGCCAGGCGCTGGCCGGCACCGCCATCTGCACGCTGTTCTTCGAGGCCTCCACGCGCACCCGCCTGAGCTTCCAACTGGCGGCGCAGCGGCTGGGGGCCGACGTGCTCAACTTCGACGTGTCCACGTCGTCCACCCGCAAGGGCGAGACCGCGCAGGACACCCTGAAGACCATCGAGGCGATGGGCGTTCGCGGCTTCGTGGTGCGGCACGATCAGAACGGTGCGGTGGCTGCGCTGGCCGCTGCCGCCAACCCCGGCAGTGCGTTGATCAATGCCGGCGACGGCCGCAGCGCGCACCCGACCCAGGGCCTGCTCGACATGCTGACCCTGCGCCAGGCCAAGGGCGACGACTTCAGCAAGCTCAAGGTCCTGATCGTCGGCGATGTGAAACATTCGCGGGTAGCGCGCTCGGACCTGCACGCCCTGCACACCCTGGGCGCAGGCGAAATCCGCGTCTGCGCCCCGCGCACGTTGCTGCCCGACGACGGTACCCTGGATGGCTGCACGGTCGTCGCCGACCTCGATGCCGCGCTCGACGGCGTCGATGCGGTGATGACGCTGCGCCTGCAGCGCGAACGCATGGAGGAAGGCCTGGTCGCCTCGCTGGACGACTACCACCACGACTACGGCCTCACCGCCAACCGCTTGCGCCGCGCCGCGCCCGACGCCGTCGTCATGCATCCCGGCCCGATCAACCGCGGTATCGAGATCACCGATGAGGTCGCCGACGGCCCGCAGTCGCGGGTGCTGCAGCAGGTGCGCAATGGCGTCGCCGTCCGCATGGCGGTGTTGGAAACCCTGTTGGCCGGATAAATACGAGGTCTTGGCGCAGGTCACTGCGGATCGGGTGGCGGCAACCGGTGGCGGACGCGCAGGAAGCGGGCGAACCGCGGCAGCCCTTTTGTCGTCAACCCGTTGTAACGGTAGGTGACATGGCTGCCGAGTGGCGGCGGATCTGCGCGCTGCGCATCAGTGAACCCGCCGCCGAGCCGGAACCGCACCCCGTCCGGTCGTTCCACGATCAGCGCACCGAGCATGCCCGAGTACTTCCCCTGGCCCGGCGTATGTCCCACCACGCGCGCCTCGGCGTCATCAAACGGCTTGTATTTGAGCAGCCCCTCGCTGCGCCCGACCACGTAGCGCGCATCGCGATGGTGCAGCATCAGGCCCTCGCCGCCAGCCGCAACCACCGCATCGAAACGCGCCTCCAGTTGCTCCGCGTCCGCAACCCGGAACTGCCGCACCGGTCGCAGCCAGTCCACCCCGGCCGCGGCCAGCAAAGAACGAATGCCCTGCACGCGGGCGTCAAACGGACCGTCATGCGCCGGCAGGTCGAACACCATGAAACGTACCCGGCGCCACGCCGAATCCTCCGCCGCCTCCGCGCGCACGACGCCGCTCACCTCGTCAAAGCGGCCCCGTCCGATCCAGAGCTCGCCGTCCAGCGGCACTGCCGGCCAATTCGCGGTAAACCATCCCGGTGCGGTGACCACATGCCCGCCGCGCGTGCGCAGCACCTTCCCGTCCCAATGTCCCCTGACCCCGTCCAGCTTCTCACTGACCCAGTAATCGGAGACTTCGATGCCGGCCTGATAGCCCGTGGCCAGCATCAGGCGGGGAGGTGTCACGTCGGCAGCGAGCGACCCGCCGAAGGCCAAGCACAACAGCAAAAAGCAAAGCGTATGGAATTTCATCGACTCGTCCTTGAGTGGGTGGTGGAATGAATTTATGGCCGGGAAACCGCCGGCTTTCAAGTGCGTGCTCCCACAACGCCTGTTGCCACATCAGCAAAGATTGTCGGAAGACTTCCTGAGCAAGCTGGATTTTCCGGTCATTCCCGCGCGTGCGGGAGCCAGTGCCCCTTGCCTTCAATGATCTGAAGTCAGGTGGAACGGTAGTAACTCGATCCCTTCTTATGCGCCGCCCGACGTCTTGTGCAATGCCAACAGAAGCACGCCGACTGCCACGAGGGAAATGCCGAGCCATTCCTGCATCGTTGGACGCTCGCCCAGCAGGGCATAGGCAAAGACGGCGACCAGGACCACGCTGAGTTTGTCGACGGGAGCGACCTGGGATGCCTGCCCGATCTGCAGGGCACGGAAGTAGCACACCCACGAAGCCCCGGTGGCGATCGCGGACAAGGCCAGGAACAGCAGCGTCCTGGACGACAGCGAGAACGGATTGCTCCATTTCCCCGTGAGCCAGACAAAGGGGGCGAGCAACAACAGAATGACCACGGTGCGGATCAGGGTCGCCAGATCCGAATCGACATCGCGAATGCCGATCTTGGCGAAGATGGCCGTGAGCGCGGCAAAGCAGGCGGAAAGGAGCGCCCAGAAAAACCAGCCGGAAGGAAGTGTCATGGCGAGTTCTGTCCTGATGCCGGAATGGAGTCGAGCCAGGAAGCGGCAGTGGGGTGAATGAAATGCAAGCAGCACCAACATGTCGGCAGCATTCGTATCAACAAAGTCCTGCCGGCTGTGGGTCATGATGTTTTAGGCTAGGGTCAAGCGGAGCGGCGGTGCTGGTTCGGCCTGAATCAATTGTCAGCCTTCAGTGTCGTCTGCACTCACTGCCAATGGACGCACGTATTTCAACAGGCTGAGCAACATTTTTCCCGGTTCTTCCCACGGCATCATGTGCGCCGAGTTCTCGAACCACACGCCCTGCTTGTAGGGCGCGCCGACCTGTTGCAGCCATGCAGCAGTAGGCTCGGACGGTGTGGTGTAGTCGTGGCGACCCATGAACATCACCACTGGAATGGGGAATTCGCGCACATCCTTGAAATCCACCTCGAGAAACTCCGGCAGGATGCGGCCGAGGGTGAATACATTGCCATCGAAGAAGGCGCGGCGATCCGCGCAGTCGTAAGCCGGCGACAGCAGCGAAGCGCCGTAGTAATAGTCTTGCTCCGCATCGCGGTAGGCGTTGAGGCCACCATAGTACTGTGGCCATTTGCGGGCGATGATGATGCGCTCGCGCGTGATCGGCTCATCGCCGGGGTAGGGCGCGATGGATTCGAGTTCGGCGATGGCTGCTTCGTTGCCGTATTGCCTGGCCTTCGCCAACCCGTACTCGAAGCTGAGCCGTTCGTTGTCGCGCACGTTGATCACCTGGCCGATGCCGATGTAGGCATGAAACAGGTCGGGGCGCTTCAGCGCCGCTTTCATGCCGACCACCGTGCCCCAACTGTGGGCGGCCAGGATCAGCTTGTCCTTGCCGTAGCGATTGCGTGCGTACTCCGCGATTTCTATGGCATCGTCGACATAACGGTCGATATGAATGGTGTCGCCAATCGATTCCGGGTTGGTTTCCAGAAAAGTCTTGCCGGCACCGCGCTGGTCGTAGTTGACGACAGTGAAGAATTCCTCGATCGAGCGCTGGTACTGCCAGAGGCTGGGAATCGCAGGCGATGCGGGGCCGCCGTGGATAAACAGGATCATCGGGTTGGCTTTGTTCTTGCCGCGCACGTCGAGCCACTGCCTGATGCCACCAATCGTCGCCGTATAGAACTCTTGGATACCATCCGGCGTGACGATGCGCTGCAAATCACGCACGACCTCCCGGGCCTTGCTAAAAGACTTCCCATCCACGCATTCCTGCGCGCTGGCGTGAGGGCACAGCGCGGCAAGGAGCACGAAAAAAAGCATGCGCGTCTTGATGGCGATTCTCCTGAGGGCTAACGCTTGAATTAATCCGAGCCACGAAGTGGCTTCGGCTTGAACGGATTGTTAGATCACTAGCCGGCTCAACTTGTAGCTCTCACCGTCAGGGGCCACTATGCGAATGGCATGGCCTTGCGCCTGGGCAAGAAGCTCTGCGGCTGACAAGTTGTGATTGGAAAGGTCAACGGTTGCTTGAGGTAGCTCAGAAGTCGATATTGCAGCTCGCTTGTGCGGCTCCTGGATGATCTGCTTGTTGGTTACGTCTACGCGACCAGCCATGAGCAAATGCATGTCTTGGATTAGATAGGCGGCAAGCTCGTCGTCGGCGATGTCACTTCCGGGAATATCAAGACGAAAGTCTTGCGCGGACAGACTGCCCCCGTTAGTGAAGTGAACAACGAAATCAAATTTAACGCGGTAATCGGTCATTTTTTCTGACGATCCAACGCTTGAGTTAAGCCGCGCCGGCCGCGACCTGTCGAGTGGAGTATCGCCTGAGTTGCAACAGCCCTCAACGGCACCGAGGACGGCGTCGACTTGAACGAATTGTTAGGCGGCTGCGCGACACCCGAAACCAACGAGACCGGCACCCGGCGATGCATCCCGGTACTGAGTATCCCCACGTTCTCCGGGCCTATTATTCCCCCTTTTAAAAAGGGAGATTGAGGGGGCTCAGACAGCCGCTTGCAGGCCACCGGCCTGCGGCTGGCTGAGCGTCCTCGCGTTAGCGAGGGCCGGGAATCGCGCAGCGATTGGCTCTGGCTGTGCTTTCGCCGGGCGCCAAGCGTCCCGTTTTTTCAAATTCAATGCCGGGTTACAGAGTCCTGCTGCCATGACGAATGCGCCTGCGCCGAAATCATCAGCCGGGCAGGACCATGTCTGGCTCTCCCCGCGGTCCGGGCACCATAAATGGCCCGCTCCTCGCGTATACCGCTTCGCGGCTTGGGCGACCCGCCGAGCCGTTGCGACGTCACCTGACCGATGATGTCCTTCGCGGCCCTGGCATCGTCAAAGACCGCATGCCCCACCAACGGCAACGTGCCGATGGCCAGTTCGGCATC
>DATJBR010000231.1:0-9651 GCA_035515255.1 Lysobacter sp.
CCGTGCGCGGAGGGCCACCGAAGGCGGAGGACAGCGAGTCGGCCAGCACCCGGTACTTGCCTTCGTTGAGCGACGAGATCGCGCACATCACCACGAAGAACGCCAGCAGCAGGGTCATCAGGTCGGCATAGGGGATCGCCCATGCCTCATGGTTCTGATGCTCTTCGTGCTGCACGCGCCGGGCCATGTCAGTGCACGTAGCCGTTCAGGTGGGTTTCGATGTTGCGCGGGTTCTCGCCCTGGGCGATCGCGATCAGGCCTTCGATCACCATTTCGCGTTCTTCGGCCTGGTGGTTGATCAGGCCCTTCAATTTGCTGGCCGCCGGCAACAGCGCCAGGTTCGCGGTGCCGATGCCGTAGATGGTGGCGGTGAACGCCGCGGCGATGCCGGAGCCGAGCTTGCTCGGGTCGGCCAGGTTCTTCATCACCGCGATGAGCCCGAGCACCGCGCCGACGATGCCCAGGGTCGGCGCGTAGATGCCCATGCCCTCGAACACCTTGGCCGCGGCGAGGTCGCGCTGCGCCTGGCCGTGCAGTTCGATCTCGAGCATCTGGCGGATGGATTCTGGCTCCACGCCGTCCACCACCATCTGCAGGCCCTTGCGCACGAAGGCGTCGTCCTGCACGGCCACTTCCGGCTCCAGCCCGAGCAGTCCCTGGCGGCGCGCGATGGTGCTCCATTCGACGATCTTAGCGATCAGCGCCGGGCGGTCGTGGGAAGGCGGACGGAATACCCAGCGCACGATCTTCATCGCCCGCATGAAGGTGTCCATCGGCGTCTGCACCAGGATCGCGGCCACCGTGCCGACGATCACCACCACGAACGCCGCGGGCGACCACAGCCCGGCCAGGCCGGCGCCTTTCAACAGGCTGCCGCCGACCAGGGCGATCAGGGCGAGTACGGTGCCGATGAGGCTGAGTCTGTCCATGGCTTCAGTTAACGGTCACGAGAAGGATTGCTTGAGCCGGCCCGAGCCGCGCACACCGGTGCGGTACAGCGCGTCAACGTCCAGGATCAGCGACATGCGCCCGTCGCCAATGAGGCTGGCGCCGGCATAACCGGGCAGTCCGCGCAGGGTGCGCGGCAGGGCCTTGATCACCACTTCCTCGCGACCGCGCACACGGTCCACGGCGAGGCAGAAGCGCTGTTCGCCGGCCTGCAGCACGACCACGGTGCGCTCGCCGATGGTGGGCGACTCCGGGTCCGGATCGAGTCCTGACCCCGGCCCCGACCCGAGCCCCAGCCAGTCGCGCATGTCCAGCAGCGGCACCGGCTGCCGGCGCAGGTCGATCACGTCCTGGCCGTCGATCGACATCGGCACGCCGGGGACGTGCGCCAGCACCTCCACCACGCGCACCAGCGGCAAGGCGTAGACGTCCTCGTCGATCTCCACCAAAAGGGTCGGCAGGATCGCCAGGGTGAGCGGTACCCGGATCACGAAACGCGAGCCGTGGCCGGGTTCGGACTGGATCTGCACCTGGCCGGACAGCTCGCGGATGCGCGATTGCACCACGTCCATGCCGACCCCGCGCCCGGACAGGTCGCTGACCTCCGCACGGGTGGAGAAGCCGGGCAGGAAAAGCAGCTGCAGGCATTCGTCCGACGGCAGCCGCGCGGCCGCGTCGGCATCGATGAGGCCCTTGCGCACGGCGATGTCGCGGATGCGGTCCGGGTCGATGCCGGCACCGTCGTCGCGCACCTCGATGACCACGTGGTCGCCTTCCTGCTGCGCGGACAGGCGGACATGGCCCTGCTCGGGCTTGCCGGTGTTGCGCCGCACTTCGGGCGATTCGATGCCGTGGTCGATCGCATTGCGTACCAGGTGCACCAGCGGGTCGGCCAGCGCCTCGACCAGGTTGCGGTCCAGTTCGGTCTCCGCGCCGACCACGTCCAGCTCGACATTCTTCTTCAGTTGCCGGGCGACATCGCGGGCGAGTTTGGGGAAGCGCGCGAACACGCGGCCGACCGGCTGCATGCGCGCCATCATCACCGCCGACTGCAGGCGGGACGTGGCGCCGTCCAGTGCACCGACGGCGCGATCCAGTTCCTCGTCGTGCAGGCGGGGGCGCAGGGTCTTGAGCCGGTTGCGCGCGAGCACGAGTTCGCCGACCAGGTTGACCATCGCGTCCAGCCGGCGCACGTCCACGCGCACCGTGGGTTCTTCGGGATGCGGTGCGGCGGCGGGCTTGCGCGGCGGCGTTGCCGGCGCAGGCGCGGGTGTCGCTGCGGCCGGTGCCGGTACGGGTGCGGCATCCGTCGTCTGGCCGCCGGAAAGGCTGCCGGGGATACCGCCGCTGCCGTGCAGGCTGTCGAGCAGCGCTTCGAAATCCAGGTCGTCGAGATCGTCGCTTTCCACCACCGTCGCGACCGGGGCGCTGCTGCACGGTGCGGGAGCATCCGCGCGCATGCTGTCGATCAGCGCCTGCGGCGCATCGGGCATCGGCTCACCCGCAGCGATGCAGTCGAGCATGTCGACCAGCAGGTCGAGTGCCTGCTGCGCGCCGTCGAATGCCAGGGCATCCATCGGCATCGTGCCGTTGCGGGCGAGGTCGAAGCGGTCTTCCACGGCGTGGCAGATCGTCACCATCGCCGGGAAATCCAGGAAGCCCGCGCCGCCCTTGATGGTGTGGAAACCGCGGAACACCGAGTTCAGGCATTCGCGGTCGGTCGGCGCGTATTCCAGCGCGACCATCTGTTCGCCGAGCTGGTCGAGGATCTCGCGCGCCTCGATCAGGAAGTCCGCGCAGATGTCGGAGGCGACGTCCACGGGTCTACAGGCCCAACGACGACAACAGCGAGTTGGCGTCGTCCTGGCTGACCGGCGCCGGGTCCAGTCCGCCCACCGCCGGGCCGTGGCCGCGGTTGTTGGGCAGCTGCAGCGGACGGTCGACCTCGCCGGTCACCTCGCCCAGGCCGATGTGCACGGCACGCACCAGCGCGACCACGCGCAGGATGATCTGGCCGGTGAGATCCTGGTAGCCCTGCGCCGCGGTCAGCTCCGACAACCGCGAGCGGATGCCCGCGATCGCCTCGGCTTCGGCCGCAACGGTAGGGACCGGCAGCTGGCGCAGCAGCTTTCCGCACTCGTCGACCAGGTCCAGCGACCGCATGCTGGCCTGCTCGGTCAGCGTGACCACGTGCTCCAGCCGGGCGCAGGCGTCGGGCAGCGAGGCGGCGTTGGCCGGGCTGCCGGCGGTGTCGCCGAGCGCCTGTTCCAGTTCGCGGGCGAGCTTGGCCAGGCCCTGCACGAAGGGCTGCGTGCGCCACTCGATCAAGGCATCGACGTTGGCGCGCCAGCCGGCGTGGTCGTCGTTTTCCAGCGCCCACAGGGCGGCATGCAGGCGCTGGGTGATGGCCTGGCGGTCGTGGGTGGTCACGCACCGGCTCCGATGCGCTCGAACACCTTGCCGAGCTTGTCGCCCAGCGTCGCGGCGGTGAACGGCTTGATGACGTACCCGTTCACGCCGGCCTGGGCGGCTTCGATGATCTGCTCGCGCTTGGCCTCCGCGGTCACCATCAGCACCGGGATGGAGGCCAGTGCCGGGTTGGCGCGGATCGCCCGCAGCAGGTCGATGCCGGGCATGCCGGGCATGTTCCAGTCGGTGATCACCAGGTCGAAGCTGGCCTTGTTCAACTCCACCAGCGCGGTGGTGCCGTCGTCGGCTTCGGTGGTGTTGTTGAAGCCCAGGTCGTTGAGCAGGTTCTTGACGATGCGGCGCATCGTGGAGAAGTCGTCGACGATCAGGATGCGGATGTTCTTGTCCATGGATGCTCGTTGGTAGTCGTGGAGGGCGGGCTTTCACCGCGGTGGTGCTGATAAGTGGGTCGGCGGTGCTCAGTCGGCGTCCAGCGCGGTGTCGCGCCATTCGCCCAGGCGGGCGCGCAGGCGCAGCATCGACTGGCCGTGGATCTGGCACACGCGCGATTCGCTGATCGACATCACCGCGCCGATCTCGCGCATGTTCAGTTCCTGCTCGTAGTACAGCGACAGCACGAGCTGTTCGCGCTCGGGCAACTCGCCGATCGCGCTGCCCAGCGATTCGCGGAACTCGCTGTAGTCGAACGCGCTGGCCGGGGTGGCATCGCCGGCGGCAACGCGTGGTTCGCCGTCATGCTCCTCGGTGTGCGCGTCCAGGCTGATCAGCTGGCCGCGCGAGGCTTCCTCCAGCATGCGGTAGTACTCGTCGAGGCTGATCTCCAGCTCGGCGGCGACTTCCTGCGCGGTGGCGGAACGGCCGGAGGCCTGCTCGATCCTGCGGGTCGCGGCGACCACGTCGCGGTAGCGGCGGTGGACCGACCGCGGCACCCAGTCGCCACGGCGGATCTCGTCGATCATCGAGCCGCGGATGCGGATCGAGGCATAGGTCTCGAACGCCGCGCCCTGGTCGTCCTGGAAATTGCGGGCGGCGTCCAGCAGGCCGAGCATGCCGGCCTGGATCAGGTCGTCGACCTCGACGCTGGACGGCAGGCGCGCGGCGAGGTGGTGGGCGATGCGACGGACCAGCTCGCCGTGGCGTTCGACCACGTCGGCGGCGTCGTGGCGCGGCATCGAGGCACGGTAGGCAGCGGCGGCGTGGCTCATGCGACGGCACTCCTTGCAGGGGTGATGAGGCGTTCCATGTAGAACTCCACGTGCCCGCTCGGGCCCTGCGGCGACTGCCACTGGCCGGCCCGGCGGGCGATGTCGCGGAACGCGATCGCCGACGGGCTGGAGGGAAATGCCTCGATCACCGATTCCTGGCGCTGGATCGCCCGACGCAGCCACTCGTCGCGCGGGATCGCGCCCAGATAGTTCAGGGTGACGTCGAGGAAGCGCGAGGCGACCCGCTCCAGCTTGCCGAACAGCTGCCGGCCTTCGGCCGCGTTCTGCACCTGGTTGGCCAGCACCTGGATGCGGCTGACGCCGCGGTCGCGGTTGAGCACCTTGATCAGCGCATACGCGTCGGTGACCGAGGCGGGCTCGTCGCAGACCACCACGATCACGTCCTGGGCGGCCTGGCAGAAGGTCAGCACGCCATCGGCGATGCCGGCGGCGTTGTCGACCACCATCGTGTCGATCGGCAGGTCCAGCTGGCTGAAGGCATGCACCAGGCCGACGTGCTGCTGCGGCAACAGTTCGGTCATGTGGCGCTTGCCGGAGGCGGCGGGTACCACCCACAGCCCGCCGGGGCCTTCCAGCAGGGTGTCGCGCAGCTCGCAGCGGCCGGCGAACACGTCGGCCAGGGTGAAGCGTGGCGACAGGCCCAGCATCACGTCGACGTTGGCCAGGCCCAGATCGGTGTCCAGCAGCAGGGTGCGCTGGCCTGCGTTGACCATCGCCATCGCCAGATTGACCGACACGCTGGTCTTGCCCACGCCGCCCTTTCCGCTGGCGACGGCAATGACGCGCACGGGCGCCACCGGCGCTGCAGCAACGGACTGCGCCGGGGTCGGCGATGCGGATTGGAAGTCAGGCGATGGCATGGTGGTCCTCGGTGACAAAGGGGTTATCGGCCGCACGTCGCAGTTTCTCCAGCTGCGACACCAGATTCGATCCGTCCGCCGCTTCCAGGTCGCTGGGAACCTGCTGGCCATGGGCGGTGTAGGCCAGGCTCAAGCCGTTGCGGACCGCCACCGACAGGGCTGCGCCAAGGCGGCCGGTCTCGTCGGTCTTGGTCAGCACCACGCCCTCGGGGCTGGCCATCCGGTAACGGCGGACGAGTTCGTTGAGGTCGTGCGGGTGGGCGTTGGCGGGCAGCACGAGCAGGCTGCGCAGCTGACGGGTCGCGCGCAGCCAGGTGATCTGGCCGAGCAGGGCGCGGTCGCGGGCGCCGTAGCCGGCGGTGTCGACCAGCACCAGCGGGTAGTCCTGCAGCTGTTCCAGGGTCTGGGCCAGGCTTTCCGCGCCGTGGGCCTCGCACACGGTGATGCCGAGGCGGCGACCGTGCGCATGCAACTGCTCGATCGCACCGACGCGCTCGCTGTCGGTGGTGACCATGGCGACATCGCGGGCGCGGTGGCGGGCGGCGAAGCGCGCGGCCAGCTTGGCCACGGTGGTGGTCTTGCCGGCACCGGTCGGGCCGATCAGGGCGATCACGCCGCCGTCGTCGATCGGCTCGCTGCGCATGATCGTCAGCATCCGCGCCAGCTCGGCCAGCATCGGTGTGCGCACCTGGTCGGGCGGCAGCGCCGGGTTGAGCTTGGCGACCACCGACTGCGCCAGCGATTCGTCGCAGCCGTAGCCCAGCAGCATGTCGTAGGCCGCCGAGCGTCCGGGCGAGCCGCGCAGGCGCTCGGTGGTGAACTGGCCCATCTCGCGCTCGATCATCCGCCGCATCGAGGTCAGCTCCTCGCGCATGGCGGAGATGCCCGGATCGGGTTCGGCGACGACCTGCAGCAGGGGGGGGGTGATTTCGGGTGGCGACGGCGGGGCGGACCCGGTTTGGGTTTCGGTGACTGCAGGGGCAACTGCAACGGGCGCGGTCACGGCAGGTACGACCGGTGCGGGTATCGCCGGTGCCGGTCCGGCTTGCAGGGCCGCCGCGGGAGCGGATGGGGCGGAGGCCGATGCCGCCATATGAGGTGCTGCCAGCGCGGCAGTGGCTGACGCGCACGCGGCATGTTCGTTAAGTGCGTGGACGCCGGGGCTGGCCTGCGCAGGCAGTGCCCAGGACGGTGCCTGCGCGCCCGTAACCGCTTCGCTGGCGGTGGGGGAGGTGCCAACGGCCGGCTCGACCAGCGCGGCCATGATGGACTCGAAACGGGACGGCGCCGGCGACGCCGCGCATGGCGCGGAACGTTCCGTCGAAATGGGGGCAGCCGTCGCGGCCGGCGGGAAGCCGCCGGTCAGTTCGGCCAGCGTCGGCTCGGTGAGCGGTTTGGCGCTTTTGGTCGATGCCGGAGCGTCGCCGATGCGGAACACGGCGCGCGCACGGCTGGCGAAACTGTCGCGCGGCGCGGTGGCCGATGTTTGCGTCGAAGCCGTGACCGGGGCGGCGTCCTGGGATGCCACAGCGGAAGCGTTGGCGTCCGCTGCAGCAGGCGCGCCGGTGGCATCCGACGGTAACCGGGGAGCGGCGGCGCGCAGGGCCTGGTGCACCAGCGCCTCGTCGTAATCCGTCGCGGCGACCACTTCGATGCCGTCGGCGGTCGTGCGGCTGGACAGGATCACGGCGTCCGGGCCCTGCTCTTCGCGGACCATGCCCAGGGCGCTGCGCATGTCGGTGGCGATGAAACGCTTGATTCTCATGACGATGTTTCCCTGCTGGGTTTCCGTTGTTGCCCGTTGTTCCGCACTCAGACCTGTCAACCGATCGAGCCCACCAACCGCAAACGCTTGTCTTCCGGTACTTCGGTGTAGGCCAGTACCGACAGGGCCGGCACGCTGTGGCGCACCAGGCGCGCGATGGTCGCGCGGATCCCGCCGGGCACCAGCAGGACGGCGGGTTCGCCGCGACTTTCCTGCTGGGTCACGCAATCGCTGAGGTTCTGGTGCAGCCGCTCAGCCAATCCGGGTTCCAACGCGGCACCTGCGCCGTTGACCGACTCCTGCAATACCCGTTCCAGAGCCGGGGCCAAGGTGTAGACGGGCAGCTCCGGCTTGAGTCCGTTGAGCTCCTGCACGATGAAGCGACCCAGCGCGTTGCGTACCGCAGCGGTCAGCGCCGCCGGGTCCTGGGTGTGCGCGCCGTGCTCCAGCAGGGCCTCGACGATCTGCCGCATCTGCCGCAGTGGCACCTTCTCGATCAACAACGACTGCAGCACCCGCACCACCACCGACAGCGGCAGCAGCTTGGGCGTCAAATCCTCGACGAGCTTCGGCGTCGCCTTGCCGACGCTGGCCAGCAGCTGCTGCACCTCGTCGTGGCCGAGCAGTTCGGACGCGCGCTCGCGCACCACATGGGAAAGATGGGTGGCGACCACGGTGGAGGCATCCACCACCGTGTAGCCGAGCGATTCGGCATGCGCGCGCTGGCTGGGCGGGATCCACACCGCATCCAGTCCGAACGCCGGGTCCTTGCCGGGAATGCCGTCCAGCGCGCCGAACACCTGGCCCGGATCCAGCGCCAGGTCGCGGTCGGGATGCAGCTCGCCGGTCGCCATCGGCACGCCGTGCACGAGGATCCGGTACTGGCCCGGCGCGAGCTCCAGGTTGTCGCGCACGTGCACGGCCGGAATCAGGAAGCCCAGGTCCTGGGTCAGCTTGCGGCGGATGCCCTTGAGCCGTGCCAGCAGTTCGCCGCCCCGGGTCTTGTCGACCAGCGCGATCAGCTTGTAGCCGACCTCCAGTCCGAGCGGTTCCACCGGGCGCACTTCGTCCCAGCTCAGTTCGGCCATGGCCTGGTTGGCGCTGCCCATGCCGGTGGCGGGATCGGCGTCCTCGGTCTCCGTCGCGGCGCTCGCCTCGCGCTTGTGCAGTTGCCAGGCGGCGTAGCCGATCGTCGCCGACAGCACCAGGAACGGCAGGTTCGGCATCCCCGGCACCACGCCGATCAGCCCCAGCAGCAGGGCGGCCACGATCAGCGCGCGCTTCTGCCCGAACACCTGCTTGGAGATCGCCGGCCCCATGTCCTGCTCGCGCGTCGCGCGCGTGACCAGCATCGCCACCGCGGTGGACACCAGCAGCGCCGGCAGCTGCGCGACCAGGCCATCGCCGATGGTCAGCAGTGCGTACACCTCGGCAGCGCTGGAGAACGGCATCCCGTGCGCGAGCACCCCGATCAGGATGCCGCCGACCAGGTTGATGACCAGGATCAGCAGGCCGGCGATCGCATCGCCGCGCACGAACTTGCTGGCACCGTCCATCGAACCGTAGAAGTCGGCTTCCTCGGCGACTTCCTGGCGGCGTGCCTTGGCGTCCTCGCGGCTCAGCAGGCCGGCGTTGAGGTCGGCGTCGATCGCCATCTGCTTGCCGGGCATCGCGTCCAGGATGAAGCGCGCCGAGACCTCGGCGATGCGCCCGGAGCCCTTGGTCACCACGATGAAGTTGACGATCGTCAGGATCGCGAAAACGATGATGCCGACGGCGTAGCTGCCGCCGATCACGAAGTTGCCGAACGACTCGATCACGTGCCCGGCCGCGCCGGGGCCTTCGTGGCCGTGCAGCAGCACCACCCGGGTCGAGGCGACGTTCAGCGCCAGCCGCAGCAGGGTGACCATCAGCAGCACCGACGGGAACACCGAGAATTCCAGCGGCCGCTTGACGTACACCACCGCCAGCAGCACGACGAGCGACAGCGCGATGTTGATGGTGAACAGCGCATCCAGCACCAGCGGCGACAGCGGCACCACCACCATCGCCAGCATGGCCAGCACCACCACCGGGGCGGCGGCGCCATTGCGCAGCGAACGGGCGATGCCGCCGAAGTTCATTGGAGCGGGCTGGGCACTCACGGTGCCGGGATTCCGTCAGCACCATTCGCAGGCTGAGGATCGACCGCGCCATCGGGGCCGACATCCGGCAGGTCCAGCGATGGCGCCGGCCCATGCGCCGGGTGCCAGCGCTTGAGCTGGTAGACGTAGGACAGGATCTGGGCGACGGCGGCGTAGAGCTTCACGGGGATCTCCTGATCAACCTTCGCCTGCCTATACAAGGCGCGTGCCAGCGGCGGCGCCTCGATCACGCTGATGCGGTGTTTCTCGGCCACGTCGCGGATCATCAGCGCGGTTTC
>DATJBR010000232.1:0-1971 GCA_035515255.1 Lysobacter sp.
TATGCGTTGGTCGGCATCGGCAGCGCGCACGCGCAGTCGCCCGACATCAGCATCAAGACGCCGGCGATCCAGGCGATCCAGTCGCGGATGGCCACACGTTTCAACTCGACGCTGCGCGCGGGTTTCGATGCCGGCGCGCTAGGGTTCGCCAGCGACGGCACGATCGTGGTGCGTGACGCGTCGAAGCTGGCGCTGAAGGACCGCGCGCAGATCCAGCAGGCGGTGGCCGAGGACAACCGCGATCGCAACGCGGTGTATCGCGAGGTCGCGGTGGCCAATGGTCACCCCGAGTGGGAGTCGCAGATCCGTGAGGTGTTCGCCAAGCAGTGGATCGCCAGTGCGCACAGCGGCTGGTGGTACCAGAGCGGGAGCAGCTGGAAGCAGAAGTAGGTTGCGGCTGTTGGTTGGTGGTTGAGTTGATGGCAACAGCAACAGCAACAGCAACAGCAACAGCAACAGCGGATTGTTAGCTTCGGGCGGGAGCGTCGCCCTGCCGGGGTGCTTGCTGCCCGGTTCGGGCGGGCTTCCTGCCCGCACTCACCGCCGCGGGCCATCCATGGCCCGCTGTCCGCAACACCCCGTCAGGACGTCGCATCGGCCATCCGTTGACGTAGGTGTTGCGAGGGTTTTCCTTCGGCCACCGAGACAATCCGATGGCGCCTGCCGGGTGTCCCGATCACCAAGCGAATATCGTGGAGCGACTGAGCGGGATGCCCGGCGGGCGCTGTCTACGCAATGACGCGCGCTGGTTCTGGCTCCGGCAAGCTGCCACACCCCGTCAGGACGCCGCATCGGTCATTCGTTGACGTGCTGCGGTTAGATTTTGCTCCTCCGCTTTTGCTCCTCCGCTTTTGCTCGTCCTTCGGCCACCGAGACAATCCGGTGGCGCCTGCCGGGTGTCCCGATCACCAAGCGAATATCGTGGAGCGACTGATCGGGATACCCGGCAGACGATGCCTACGCAATCACACGCACTTCTACTCGAACACCAAGCGAATTGGGGATGGCCGTTCGACCCACCCGGGAGCAGCCCCCGCGGTCCATTCGGCGACCGCTGCCGGCCCGGACGCATCTGCGACAATACGCGGCCCTGAGCTTCCCGCTTTTGCCTGTGGCCCGCCTGGATAAAACCCCTTTTGAAGTCGTCATCGACGGCATGTCCCATGACGGCCGTGGTGTCGTCTCCTTTCCCGATGGCAAGACCCTGCTGGTGGCCGGCGCGTTGCCGGGCGAACGGGTGATGGCGGCGCGGACGGGGCGTCATCGTGGGGTGGATGAGGCGAAGACGGTTGGGGTGCTGCAGGCGGCACCGGAGCGGGTCGAGCCGCGGTGCGCCCATTTCGGCACCTGTGGCGGCTGCGCGATGCAGCATTACGCCGGCGACCGGCAGATTCTCGCCAAACAGCACGTGCTGCTCGAAAACCTTCGGGAGAGTGGTGGCATCGTTCCCGCGCGCGTGCTGGAGCCGTTGACCGACGCGACCTGGGGCTACCGTCGCAAGGGGCGTTTTTCGGTACGGCGGGTCGAGAAGAAGGGCAAGACCCTGGTCGGCTTCCGCGAGACCGATCCGCGGTTCGTGGCTGACATCGCTCATTGCCATACCGTCATTCCGGAGGTCGGCGAGAAGGTCGAAGCGCTCGCAGCGCTGGTCGAGAGCTTGCAGGCCCGGCGCGAGATCCCGCAGATCGAGTTCATTGCCGGCGATCCGATGCCCGACTTCAATGGCGTCGCGTTGACCATCCGCCACATGGCGCCGTTGTGCGACGAGGACCAGGCGGCGCTGGTCGCGTTCGGCCAGCAGCACAAGTTCGCGATCTTCCTGCAGCCCGCCGGTGTCGACAGCGTGCATCCGTTGTGGCCACACGATCCCCGCCTGGCTTTCCGGTTGCCGCAATGGGATCTGGATTTCGCGTTCCGTCCGCTCGACTTCATCCAGGTCAATGCCGGACTCAACGGCAAGATGATCCAGTT
>DATJBR010000233.1:0-14542 GCA_035515255.1 Lysobacter sp.
AGCGTCGCCACGATCGCCTCGCGCACCCTGAGCGCCTTGTCCGTCATGCCCAGGTGGTCGAGCATCTGCGAGGCACCAAGCAACAACGCGCACGGATTGGCCTTGCCCTGGCCGGCGATGTCCGGTGCGGTGCCGTGGACAGCTTCGAAGATCGCCGCATCGGCGCCGATGTTGGCCCCGGGAATGAGGCCGAGGCCGCCGATGAGGCCCGCACACAGGTCGGAGATGATGTCGCCGAACAGGTTCGTGGTGACGATCACGTCGAACTGCTCGGGACGCATCACCAACTGCATGCAGGCGTTGTCGACGATCATTTCCTCGCACTGGATCTGCGGGTAGAGCGCGGCGACTTCACGCGCGGTCTTCAGGAACAGGCCCGAGGTTGATTTGAGGATGTTGGCCTTGTGCACCACGGTGACCTTCTTGCGGCCGGTCTTCACCGCCAGGTCGAAAGCGTAACGCACGATGCGCTCGGAGCCCTTGCGGGTTGTGCGGGTAATCGAGGTCGCGCTTTGCCCGTCGGCGGCGGTTTCCTGGCCCTCCGCGCTGTAGGCGCCCTCGGTGTTCTCGCGCACCGTGATGATGTCGACGCCGCTGGGGAACCGCGACTTGGTGTTCGGGAACGACTTGGCCGGACGCACGTTGGCGTACAGGTCGAAGCGCTTGCGCAGCTCGACGTTGACCGACGAGAAGCCACCGCCCACCGGAGTGGTCAGCGGGCTTTTCAGCGCGATGCGGTTCTTGCGGATCGAATCCATGGTGACCGCCGGCAGCAGCTCGCCGGTCTTTTCCATAGCCACCAGGCCGGCGTCGGCAAATTCGTACTCCAGGCCAAGCTTCATCGCGTCGAGCACGTAGAGGGTGGCGTCCATGATTTCCGGGCCGATGCCATCGCCACGGATAACCGTAATCGTCTGCGTCATAGGGGATCTTCTTCCAACTGGATGGGCGCTGGCGCATCAACCATGCGGCGCCGGGGTGGGGGTCAGCCCCGTAATTGTGCCGGAACCAGGGACTTCCTGCAGACCCGGGCGGCCGGAAAGCCACGATTGCAACGCTGGTCCCGCCGGGACGGCATCAAGCCATCCCGGCCAACCCGGGTCCGCTGCCGGCGTCAGTCATGCCCATGCGCGGGCGGCGCGACCGTTGCCCCCTGCTCCAGCTGGTCGAGGAAATCGACCGCGCGGCGCAGGTGCGGGATCACGATCGAGCCACCGACCACCAGTCCCACCGAGAACGTCTCGAACATCTCCTCGCGCGTGGCACCGGCTTCATGGCACTGGGCGACGTGGTAGCTGATGCAGTCATCGCAACGCAGCACCAGCGAAGCCACCAGACCCAGCAGCTCCTTGGTCTTCACGTCCAGTGCGCCAGCCTTGTAGGTCTGGGTATCGAGCGCGAAAAACCGGCGCACGACCTGATTGGGCTCGGCCAGGATGCGGTCGTTCATGCGCTGCCTGAACGCGGCAAAGCCCTCGGCGGCGCGGCCTTCGGTTGCAGACGGATCGCTCATGCATCACCCGTCAGCAGCGGCTCCAGCTTGCCGGCGCGGTGCAGCGCCATCATGTCGTCGAAGCCGCCCACATGGGTATCGCCAACGAAGATCTGGGGCACGCTGGTGCGCTTGGCCAGGGCCATCATCTTCTCGCGCGCGGCGTCATCCAGATCGATCCGCACCTCGGTCCACTCCTGGCCCTTGCTCTTCAGGAAGTTCTTGGCGGCGACACAGTAGGTGCACGTCGCGCTGGTATACATCACGATTTCAGGCTTGGCGGTAGCAACATTGTTCAACGGGATTCTCCTGCAATGAACTTGGGGACGGGTGGATGGTCGTATGGTCTGGCCATGCACCATTGGAAGATCATGCCCCTACATGGGCGCGGACAACGGATTTTTCCAGCCTGCCGCGACTGCCGGCAGGATCCGCATCCGGGTTAACCGGCAATTCACCCGTCCCGCTCCGCCAGGCCGCATCCTCGCCCCAACCGTTGACCGCCCCCGCTTCGGCCTGCCCCGCTTCAATCTGCTCACCCAGGTCTGCCTAACCCGGCATCAGGAGTCCCGTTTGCGCCGCATCGTCCTGCTCACCGCTGCCCTCACCCTTGGCCTGGCCAGCCTCTGTGCCCCGGCGCAGGATTCGCTGCCCGATATCGGCTCCTCCGCCGGCGAACTGCTCACGCCGCACCAGCAGGAGGAGTACGGCGCGATGATGCTGGCGCAGCTGCGCCACTACGACTACATCCTGGAAGACCCGCTGGTCGACAGCTGGCTGGACAGCCTGGGCACCCGCCTGGGAGCGAGCAGCGACCGGCCGCGCCAGCCGTTCACCTTCTTCATGCTGCGCGAACGCCAGATCAATGCCTTCGCCACGCTGGGCGGCTACATCGGGGTCAACGCGGGACTGGTGCTGGCGGCCGATCGCGAGGACGAAGTGGCGGGGGTGCTGGCGCACGAAATTTCGCACGTGACCCAGCAGCACGTCCTGCGGGGCGTGGAGCGCGCGCAGCGCGACCAGTTGCCGATCCTGCTGGCGATGCTCGGCGCAATCGTGGCCGCGCAGACGGCGGGGGGCAATTCTTCCGGCGAGGCCACCCAGGCGGCAATCATGTCGGCGATGGGTCTGGCCCAGCAACGCCAGATCAACTACACCCGGTCCAACGAGCACGAGGCCGACCGGATCGGCATCCAGACCCTCGCCCGCGCCGGTTACGACCCGCAGGCGATGTCCGAATTCTTCACCATCATGCAGGCCCGCTCGCGGGTGAATGCCGCCGGGGCCTACGACATCCCCGACTATCTGATGACCCACCCGGTCACCACCACCCGCATCAGCGAGGCGAAAGAGCGCGCAGACCGGATCGCGGGCGCATCGGCCAGCTTCCTTGCCGGACCCATCGCCACCGACAACCCGCTGCTGCCCAGCGGACTGATGATCGACACCGTCACCAGCAGCGGCGGCACCGGATATTTCGACCTCGCCCGCGAACGCCTGCGCGTGCTCAGCGCCGACACACCGCGGGCGGCGGTTCGCGAATACGAGCAGATGGCCCAGCGCGGAAAACTCGATCCAGCCCAGCGCTATGGCCTCGCCATCGCCCGGCTGCGCACCAGCGAGCCGGCGGCAGCTGTGGATCTGTTGGCCGGCCTGCTGAAGGAGCGTCCTGACGACCTCTGGGTGAGCCTGGGCCTGGCCGAAGCGGAATCCCGCAGCGGGCGCCATGCCGCGGCCGACGTCCGTTTCGAGGCACTCTCGCGGCGCCTGCCCAACAACCGCGCCGTCGCCCTGACCTATGCCGGCACCTTGCTGGAGCGCAACACGGTGGAGGCGGGGAAACGCGCCCAGGCGGTGTTGCGGCCGCTGGCAGGGCGCTCCGCGGCAGACCCCGAATTCCAGCGCACCTTCGCCCGTGCCAGTGAGATCGCCGGCGAGCCGATCCGTGCCGGCGAGGCCTACGCCGAGGCGGCCTTCCTGAGCGGTCGCGCCGAGCAGGCACTGGTGCAGTTGCACAGCCTGAAGAAACGCCCGGAAGTGGACTATTACGCCCGCGCACGGATCGAGGCACGCATCGCCCAGATCACCCCGACCGTGCTGGAGCTGCACCGCCAGGGCATCCGCGACCAGGTGTTGGAGCGCAAATAACGCCGGTCGCAAACCGGCATCCGCGGACGCGCCGCTGTCAGAGCACGTTGCCGGAACACGCACTCCGGCCATGCGCCAGAAACGGTGCTGTCATCACGGCGTCACAAAATGGTGATGTACTGCGACGACGCCAAGGCCATCGACAGCCACCAGCGACCGGCCGCAGTCGATCCCTCGCGACCCATCCCTGTCAGCGGTGACCCGTGCACAAGCGCATCCTCATTGTCGAAGACGAACCCGCCATCCGCGACATGGTCGCGTTCGCACTGAAGAAGGCCGAGTACGAGCCGATCCATGCGGGCAACGCCATCGAGGCGCAAGCCGCGATTGCCGAGCGCATCCCCGACCTGATCCTGCTGGACTGGATGCTGCCGGGCACCAGCGGGCTGGAACTGGCCCGGCGCTGGCGCAAGGACAGCCTGACCCGCGAGACCCCGATCATCATGCTTACCGCGCGCGGCGAGGAGGACGACCGTGTCGGCGGGCTGGAGGCGGGCGTTGACGATTACGTGGTCAAACCGTTCTCCGCTCGCGAACTGCTGGCCCGCATCCGCGCGGTCCTACGGCGCTCCCGCGAGGACGACGAGGACGGCAGCATCCGCCTTGGCGGGCTGCGCATCGATGGCGCGGCGCATCGGGTATTTGCCGAGGCCGATGGCACCGGCGGCGGCGAAGAGCAGGCGATCCCGATCGGCCCTGCGGAATACCGGCTGTTGCATTTCTTCATGACCCACGCCGAGCGCGTGTACTCCCGCGCCCAGCTGCTGGACCACGTCTGGGGCGGCAGTGTGTACGTGGAGGAACGCACCGTGGACGTGCATATCCGGCGCTTGCGCAAAACCCTGGAGCCCAGCGGCCTGGACCGGATGATCCAGACCGTCCGTGGTACCGGCTACCGTTTCTCGGCCACCATCGACGCCTGAAACCCGCGGCGGACAACTGTTGGATACTTGGGCCATGACCCTGCCTGTCCGCCCAGCCTGGCTCCGTACACTCGGCCTGTTCGTCCTCGGGCTGGCGTTGGCGGCTGCGCTGGGGCTGGCCACCGGTTATCCGTGGCAGGCCGTGGCGCTGGCCGCATTGGCGATGCTCGGCTGGCACAGCTGGAAACTGGAACGGCTGACGCAGCGGCTGATGCTGCGCCATCGCCCGGCGCCATCGGACGCGCCCGGCGCCTGGCACGAGCTCGACCGTCTGCTGTATCGCGGCCAGGCCGAGATGCGCAGCCGCAAGCGCCGCCTGATCGAGATGCTGCGCGCCTACCGGGCCGCCGCCGCCGCGCTGCCGGATGCGATCGTGGTGGTGGATCGCAACAGCCAGCGGATTCTGTGGTTCAACCAGCCCGGCACCTCGCTGCTGGGCCTGCGCTACCCCGACGACATCGGCGCGCCGCTGGTGCAGCGCCTGCAGCCGTTGCCGCTCGCCCACTGGCTGGCCGCCGGCCGCCATGCCGAAACACTGGAAGTCGGTGCGCCGGGGAATCCCGCCATCCGCTTGAATCTGCGGCTGATCCCGTACTCGGAGAACCTGTGGCTGCTGGTGGCCCGCGACATCAGCCGGCTGCTGCACCTGGAGCAGATGCGGCGCGATTTCGTCGCCAATGTCTCGCACGAACTGCGCACGCCGCTGACCGTGATCCACGGGTATCTGGACATGATCGATCCCGAAGAGCACGCGGAATTCGCACCGATGCTCGGCGAGATGCAGCGCCAGTCGCAGCGCATGGCACAGCTGGTGGAAGACCTGCTGGTGCTGTCGCGACTGGAGTCGCAGGACACCCTCACGGCGGAAGAAACCGTCCCGATGGGCTGGATGCTCGACACCCTGCGACGCGAGGCGATGGCCCTGAGTCAGGACCGGCACCGTGTGAAGGTGGAGGACAGCGCCGGGCTGGACCTGTGGGGCTCGACCCGGGAGCTGCACAGCGCGTTCTCCAATCTGGTCGGCAACGCGGTGCGCTACACGCCGGCCGACGGCGACATCGTCATCCGCTTCCGCACCGAAAATGCGGATGACGGAACAGTCGCCGGACGCCCCGGCGGCGCGGTACTGGAAGTGATCGACAGCGGTCACGGCATCGCCGCCGAGCACCTGCCCCGCCTGACCGAGCGCTTCTACCGCGTATCCACCAGCCGCTCGCGCGACAGCGGCGGCACCGGCCTGGGGCTCGCGATCGTCAAGCACATTCTGCAGCGGCACCAGGCGCGGCTGGAGATCCGCAGCCAGGTCGGCAGCGGCAGCACGTTTTCCTGCCACTTCGGCGCCGAGCGGTTGCGGGCACGCAGATCCGACGCGCCCGGTGACGCCGAACCCCCTTCCAGCAAGGCACCCGCATGAACGCTCCCGCCGACCCGACACCCACGCCGCTGCACCCGACGCATGTCGAGCTGGAGCAGATCGCTCCCGATCACGCCCCGCTCGACGTCGGCCTGTACAGCGACATTGCCGACAACGACCCGCTGCGCGATGCCTCGCTGTATTTCAACCGCGAACTGTCCCAGCTCGACTTCAACTTCCGCGTGCTCGCACAGGCGCAGGACCCGCAGGTGCCGTTGCTGGAAAGGCTGAAGTACCTGTGCATCAGCTGCACCAACCTGGACGAGTTCTTCGAGATCCGCGCCGGCACCCTGCAGCACGCGCAGGATCTGGGACTGGTGCCCGGCCCCGACGGCCTGTCGCCCGCCACTGTGCTGGCGCGCATCCACGACCGCGCCGCCGAACTGGTCGAGGCGCAGTACGACTGCTGGAACCGGGTGCTGCGGCCGGAGCTGGACGCCAGCGGCGTACGGGTGCTCGCCCGCGGCAATTGGAATGCCCGGCAGACCCGCTGGCTGCGGGCGTACTTCCGCGACGAAGTAATGCCGGTGCTGTCGCCGCTGGGACTGGACCCGGCCCACCCGTTCCCGAAGATCCTCAACAAGTCGCTGAACATCGTGGTGGTGCTCAACGGTCGCGACGCCTTCGGCCGCAAGGGCGGGCTGGCGATCGTGCGCGCGCCGCGCTCGCTGCCGCGCATCATCCAGCTGCCGCAGAAGGTCAGCGGCGGCCCGCACGACTTCGTGTTCCTGTCGGCGGTGCTGTCCACGTTCGTCGATGAGCTGTTTCCGGGGATGGAGGTCGAGGGCGCCTACCAGTTCCGCGTTACCCGCAACTCCGAGCTGCTGGTCGACGAGGAGGAGGTCGACAACATCGCCCTCGCCCTGCGCGACGAACTGGTCGGCCGCGGCTACCTGCGCGCGGTCAGGCTGGAAATCGCCCAGGCCTGTCCCGAGCCGATCGTGCGCAGCCTGCTGGACAAGTTCGATCTGCCGCCGAACGCGGTCTACCGGATCAAGGGGCCGGTCAACCTCAACCGGGTGATCCAGGTCTATGGCCTGGTCGATCGCAACGAGCTGAAATTCCCGCCCTTCCAGCCGCGCGCGCTGCCGGGCAGCGAGCACATCTTCGAGACCGTGGCCAAGGGCGACGTGCTGCTGCACCACCCCTTCGACGCGTTCACCCCGGTGCTGGAACTGCTGCGCCAGGCCGCCGAGGACCCGGCCGTGCTGGCGATCAAGCAGACCCTGTACCGGTCGGGCAAGAATTCCTCGATCGTGGAGGCACTGATCCAGGCCGCACGCAACGGCAAGGACGTGACCGCGGTGGTCGAGCTGCGCGCGCGCTTCGACGAGGAAGCCAACCTGGGCTTCGCCGATCGCCTGCAGGAGGCGGGCGTGCAGGTGGTGTACGGCGTCGTCGGCTACAAGACCCACGCCAAGATGATGCTGGTGGTGCGCCGCGAGGGCCGCAAGCTGCGCCGCTACGTCCACCTGGGCACCGGCAACTATCACGCCGGCACCGCGCGGCTGTACACCGACATCGGCCTGATCACCAGCCACCCCGAGATCGGCAATGACGTCCACCTGATCTTCCAGCAGCTCTCCGGGCTGGCTCCGTCGATGACGCTGAAGCGGCTCATGCAATCGCCGTTCACCCTGCATGCCGGGGTGCTGCAGCGGATCGAACGGGAAACCGAAAATGCGCGCGCCGGCAGGACCGGACGCATCATCGCCCGCATGAACGCCCTCAACGAGCCGCGGGTGATCCGCGCGCTCTATCTGGCCTCCCAGGCGGGCGTGCAGATCGACCTGATCGTGCGCGGCGCCTGCACCCTGCGCCCGGGCGTGGCCGGCATCAGCGACAACATCCGGGTGCGCTCGATCGTCGGCCGCTTCCTCGAGCACAGCCGGGTGTACTGGTTCGCCAACGACGGCGCGCCGGAACTGTTCTGCGCCAGCGCCGACTGGCTGGAGCGCAACCTGCTGCGCCGGGTGGAAACCTGCTTCCCGGTGCTCGATCCCGAACTCGCCGCGCGGGTGTTCGAGGAGGCGCTGGGCAATTACCTGGCCGACAACCTCAATGCCTGGTCGCTGGGCGAGGACGGCGGCTACACCCGCGTGCCGCGTGCCGAGGGCGCCACGCCACACTCGGCACAGGCCTGTCTGTTGGCCAAACTGTGCGGATGATCGATCATGCCGCGATGATGGATCCCTCCCCGACCACCGCCCTGCCATTGCAGGACGGCGACCTGCTGGCCGCGATCGACCTGGGCTCCAACAGCTTCCACATGGTGGTCGCCCAATACCTGCTCGGCCAGTTGCGGGTGATCGACCGCCTGCGCGAGACCATCCGTCTGGCCGAAGGCCTGGATGCCCGCGGCGGATTGTCGGCGGAAGCGCGGCAACGCGCCTACGAGTGTCTGGCGCGGTTCGGCCAGCGCATCCGCGGCATTCCACCGCAGCGCGTACGCGCCATCGCGACCAACACCGTGCGCCGGCTGGCCGCGCCGCAGGCGTTCCTGATGCCGGCGGAAAGCGCGCTGGGCCACGCGATCGAAGTCGTCGCCGGCCGCGAGGAGGCGCGCCTGATCTATCTCGGCGTCGCCCATGCACAACCGTCCAAACGCGATCAGCTGCGGCTGGTACTCGACATCGGTGGCGGTTCCACCGAGTGCATCATCGGCAGCGGCTTCGAGGCGGTCGAGCGCGAGAGCCTGCAGCTGGGCTGCATCGCCACCACCCGCCGGTTCTTCAGCGACGGCAGGATCACTCCCAGGCGCTGGCGCGACGCGCGGACCGAGGTCACCGCCGAGTTCCAGCAGTTCGCCGCCCGTTACCGCGAGCTGGGCTGGGACGACGCGATCGGCACGTCCGGCACCAACAAGGCGATCGGCGACATCTGCGCGGCGATGAAGCTGACCAAGGGCTCGGTACTGGCCGACGCCATACCGCAGGTACGCGACCGGCTGTTGCAGGCCTCACGGATCGAGGCGATCGACCTGCCGGGCCTGTCCGCCGAGCGCCGCCCGGTGATCGCCGGCGGGCTGCTGGTGCTGGAGGCGGCGTTCGACGCGCTGGGCCTGCAGCGCATGGCCGTCAGCAAGGCGGCGCTGCGTGAAGGTGTGCTCCACGACATGCTCGAACGCGGCGGCGACGACGACCCGCGCGATGCGTCGGTCACCGCGCTGATGAAGCGCTACGGCACCGACACCGCCCAGGCCGAACGCGTCAAGGCCACCGCACTGCGACTGTTCGATCAACTGGCAGAAGCCTGGCAGCTCGACATTGACGACCGCCTGATGCTGAGCCGCGCGGCCAGCCTGCACGAGCTCGGCCTGGCCATCGCCCACAGCCACTACCACGTGCATGGCGCCTACGTGATCGAGCACAGCGACATCGCCGGCTTCTCGCGCCAGCAACAGCAGTTCCTCGCGGCACTGGTGCGCACCCAGCGACGCAAGATCCCCAGGCACGTGTTCGACGCCCTGCCCGACCGCCTGCTGCCGGCCGTGCGCCACACCTCGGCGCTGCTGCGGCTGGCGGTGTTGATCCACCGTGCGCACGAGATCGACCCGATTCCGCAACTCGACGCCCATGCCGACGGCGATCAGCTGACCCTGACCCTCGCCCACCGCTGGTTCGATGCGCGCCCGCTGTTGAAAGCGGACCTGGAAAGCGAGCCCGACAGCATCGCTCCGCTCGGCATCAGGTTGCGCATCGATACCGAGTAGGCTGCAGCGCGGGCAGCCGCCTGCCGCCGGCCAGACCGGTATCAGACCGGATTCGGCTCCAGATCGGCGAGTGTCTCTGCCGACGACCGCCCTCCGGAGGCGGACAATGCCCCCGGCTTCGCTGCGGCCAGGGAACCACGCAACCACTGCGCCCGCGCGAGCACCGGCGGCGGCGCGACCTCCTCGGGGGTCAGGAACACGCCCAGCCGCCGCAACCAGCGCCCCGGCTCGGGTGCCGAAGTGAGCGCTACAAGCGGCATCGACAGCACCAGCCCGAGCAGGACCGGCGACATCCACACCATCAGCGAAGGCGACACCGCATAGCTCCAGACCGCGCCCAGCACGCCGCACGCGGTCACAGCCCCGTAACGCCGCAGCAGTTCGGACCGCGACAGCGTGCCGTCGTCGCGTCGCTGGCTCTCCCAGCCCGAATCGCGTCCAGCCAGCACCTCGGCCACTCCGCGCGACTGCACGTACATCGTCACCGGTGCCATCAGCGTCGTCAGCAGGGTTTCCACCAGCACCCCGAGCGTGAGCCGCGCCGCGCCGCCGCAACTGCGGCGGGCCCAAGGGTCGGCCAGGGTGAGCAGGAAGCCCAGCAGCTTCGGCCCCAGCAGCAGGGTCATGGTCAGCACGAACACCCACAGGAATCGCTCGATCCCTTTCGGCCCGGTCCAGTCGGCCGGGGACGCCAGACCCGGCAGCACCAGATCGCTCAGATGCAGGCCCGAGTTCGCCATCGTGGTCACCAGCCCGATCAGCATCAGCATTCCCCACAGCGGCGCGGTGATGTAGTGGCCGATGCCGGTCAGCAGGTGCCAGCGGCTGACCCAATGCAGGCCCTTTGCCGGCAGCACGCCGCCGTGCTGCAGATTGCCCTGGCACCAGCGGCGGTCGCGCACCAGCATGTCGGTCAGCGACGGCGGGCCTTCCTCGTAGCTGCCGCCCAGGCCCGGCACCAGGTGCACCGCCCAGCCGCCGCGGCGCATCAACGCCGCCTCGATGAAATCGTGGCTGAGGATACTGCCGCCGAACGGTCGCGGCCCGGTCAGTTTCGGCAACCCGGCTTCGGCGGCGAATGCGGCGGTGCGGATGATCGCGTTGTGCCCCCAGTAGTTGCCTTCGGTGCCGTGCCACCAGGCGTTGCCGTAGGCCAGCACCGGCCCGTACACGCGCCCGGCGAACTGCTGCATGCGGGCGAACACGGTGGCGCCATTGACCACCACGGGCAGGGTCTGGATCAGGCCGACCTGCGGGTGGCGCTCCATCGCCATGGCCAACCGGACGATGGCCTTGCCCGTCATCAGGCTGTCGGCATCCAGGATCAACATGTTCGGGTAGGCGGCGCCAAAACGCTGCACCCATTCGGAAATGTTGCCGGACTTGCGCTCCAGGTTCTTCGGGCGGTGCCGGTAGAACAGCCGGGCGCGCCCGTCGATGGCGTCGCGCAAGACCTGGAAGGCCACCAGCTCGCGCTCGCGCAATGCCGGCCTGGTGGTGTCGCTGAGCACGAAGAAATCGAACGACGCTTCCCGCCCGGTGGCCAGCACCGACTCGACGATCGCCTGCAGGCCTGCCATCAGCCGCTCGGGGTCCTCGTTGTAGGTCGGCATCAACAGCGCGGTACGCGTCGACAACGCCGGCAGGGGGCCGGCGTCAACCAGGCCCAACCGGCCGCGTCGGCGGTAGCCATGGACGATCAGCGAGAAGCCGGCCAGCGCACTCATGAAGCTTTGCGCCACCCAGACGAACAGGCAGGCGAACAGCACCAGACCCAGCCACTCGGACGGACCGTGGCCGCCGCCGCGCAGGCCCCACCACAACTGATAGGTCGCCAGCAGGGTCAGCCCCGCGGTGCCGCCAAGGACCCAGACGCGTCGCCAGACAATATCGGCCGGCGTGCCGGACAACCGCTGCGACGCCGGCGCGGCATCGTCGAACGATTGCACCGGCATCGCCAGCGGCGCCTCCGGCGGCAGCAGAGGAATGGCATTCGACGCGGGGTCGAAATCGGCAGGGGTCATGGGGTCCATCGGTACAGCCAGGCTTCGGAAAGGGGGGAGCCGTTTTCGGCCAGCAGGCGGGCGCGCAGCTCGACGACGGGGGCGTCCTGCGGGTCCAGCTCGAAGGCGATGCGCCAGCGACCTGCGACCGCACCGGCGTGGGCGACGACATTGGCCACGCGTCCGTGACTCGACCCGACCTCGGCGCGCGGTGCTGCCGTAACCGCGAGGTCCGCCAGCGCGCCGCCCGCCAGGTCGATCACGATGCGTCGCGCGCCGGCACCCGCCGCGCCGATACGGGTACGCTCCACCCGCGCCAGCGCCGGGTTCCACGGGTGCTGGTCGCACCAGTGCAGGCGATAGTCGAAACGGTGCTCGCGGCCGGCCGCCAACGGTTCGCGCGGGCGCCAGAACGCAACGATGTTGTCGTGGTACTCATCGGCGGTCGGCATCTCGAACAGATGCACGCCACCTTCGCCCCAGTCGCCGAGCGGTTCCACCCAGGCACTCGGGCGGCGGTCGTAGCGGGCCTCGCTGTCGCCGTAGTCGGCGAAGTCGCGCTTGCGCTGCATCAGCCCGAAGCCGCGCGGGCCGCGATCCCCGAACACGCTTTCCTGCAGGGTCGCGGGATTGCGGAGCGGTCGCCAGAGCTGCTCGCCGGCCCCGTTGAGCAGTGCGAGTCCATCGGAATCGTGCACGGCGGCGCGGTAGTCGTCGACGCCCACCCGGTCGCTGGAGTCGAACTGGAACATGCTGGTCAGCGGCGCGATCCCGGCCCGGGACAGTGCCACGCGGGGGTACAGGCGCATCGAGACATCGAACACGGTCTCCTCGCCCGGCCGGATCGCGAACCGGAACGACGCCGCGGCGCTGGGACTGTCCATCAGCGCATGCACCACGATCTGCGCCGCGCCCGGTTCGGGCCGGTCGATCCAGAACGCCTTGAAGAACGGGAACTCCTCGCCAGCCGGGTCCCCGGTGCGCAAGGCCAGCCCGCGTGCGGACAATCCGTACAGCTGCCCCTTGGCGACCGCACGGAAATAGCTCGCACCGAGGAAGGCGCATACCTCATCGAAATAGCCGGGGGTATTGATGGGCGCATGCAGGCGGAACCCGGCAAAACCGAGATCCGACTCGGTCGGCGCCGGCGCGGAGCCGAAGGTGAACATCCCCGGCTGATAGACGACCGGAATGGCCATGCCATCGGCCACCTGGTGGATGTCCACCCGTTGGCCGAACAGGAAGGCGCGATGGAAGAATTCCGCCTGGAACGGCCGCCCCTGTCCGCGCCATAACGCCTGTTTTGGATCGAAACGGATGTCGCGGTACTGGTCATAACCGATCCTGCGCAGCGAGTCCGGCAACGTCCCGGCAGCGGGCCGGAAGGGCTGCGCGGCCAACGCGCGGGCCAGCCCGGGCACGGTGTCCGGAGTGAATGGCCGCGCCAGCTGGTCCTGCAACGGACCTTCGCCGGCAAGGGCGCGCAGCGGCCACGGCATCCCCACGCCCGGCAAGGCGGCAAGGGGCAACGTGAGACCCGCGATCAGGAGTTCGCGACGGCGCAAGGGGGATTTACCGGAAACAGGGAGCGGCACAGCCTATCGAAGCCCCCATTAATGTCCGGCAAACCTTGTCGATGCATCGCCCCTGCCGTCACGCCATCGTCATATTGCCGCCATCGTCGGTTCACTTCGCTGCGGCACGCTGGGTGCACCCAGGCGGAGGCCCCCGATGCGCTACGCGATCGTCACCGAGACCTATCCACCGGAGGTCAACGGCGTCGCCCTGACCGTGCGGGACCTGGAGCACGGACTGCGCGAACAGGGCCACGAGGTCGGTCTGGTGCGACCGCGACAGACCGGCGACCGCCAGCCGGCAGACCACGAGCTGTTGATCCTTGGCGTGCCGCTGCCGCGCTACTCCGGCCTGCAGATCGGCCTGCCGGCGACCCGCGCGTTGATCCGGCAATGGCGCGCAATGCCACCGGACGCCATCTATATCGCCACCGAAGGGCCACTGGGCTGGTCGGCGCTACGCGCGGCGCGGCAACTGGGTATCCCCGCCGCAACCGGCCTGCATACCCGCTTCGACCACTACATGCGCGACTACGGGTTCGCCTGGCTGGCCAGCCCCGCATTGCGCTGGATGCGCCACTTCCACAACCGGGCCGACGCCACCCTGGTGCCCACCCACGAGCTGGCCGACCTCCTGCGCTCACAAGGCTTCCGGCAGGTGCGGCGCCTGCCGCGGGCGGTCGACTGCGACCGCTTTGCCCCCGACCGCCGCGACCCGGCGCTGCGCGCGCAATGGGGCGCTGGCCCGGACGATCCGGTTGCCCTCCATGTCGGCCGGATTGCCCCGGAAAAAAACCTCGACCTTGCTGTACGGGCGTACCGGCGCCTGCAGCGACACCACCCGCGCGCCCGCTTCGTCTGGGTCGGGGACGGGCCGGAACGCGCCCGACTGCAGCGCGAGCATCCCGACTTCATCTTCTGTGGCGTGCAGCACGGCAACGAACTGGCCCGCCATTTCGCCAGCGGCGACCTGTTCCTGTTTCCCAGTCACAGCGAAACCTTCGGCAACGTGACCCTGGAGGCGATGGCCAGCGGCGTGCCGCCGGTCGCCTTCGATTACGGCGCCGCCCGCGAGCATCTGCGTGACGGCTTGCACGGCGCCGCGATCGACGATGGCGACGACGAGGGATTCATCGCCGCGGCCGTGGACATCGGCGGCGATGCGCAACGACGCGCCGGCATGGCCCGCCGCGGGCGCGAGGCCGTCCTGAGCTTGCGACCGCAACAGGTCGCTCGGGATTTCGATGCATTGCTGCGCGACCTGGTCGCGAGGAGG